>CAVXEF010000050.1:0-37837 GCA_963760535.1 uncultured Phycisphaerales bacterium | reverse complement strand
AATGTATTGCTGTCAGGCCGTGAGCCATCAGGGTTTCGAGCTGCTTCTGGTCCACCGTGCCCACCGCCGCCTCGTGGGTAACCATGGCCTGCGGGTGTTCCACCCTGACGATGGGTTCGGCGCTGGCCACCGCATGGTCGCGCACGATCTCCTTGCAGTCCATGTGGCCGCGCGCTCCGGCAGCCTTGCCGTGAGTCACCCCGATCACGGCGCTGGTCGCCTCGTCCTCCACCGCGACGCGCGACTTGATCAGCCCCCGTGCATCCTCCCCCTCCAGGACCAGTTCGTCCCTGATGCGGATCTCGTCCGAGCCATGGCCGTATACCCGGGCGGTGATCTCGGCAACGCCCTGCTTTTCCACCACCACCCGGTAATCGATCTGCAGTTTGCCCACCCGCCCGCTGGTCAGGGAAAAATCTGAAAAATAGCGGGCAAGCGGCCCGACGCGCACATGTATCCAGGCGACGCGGCCGGGGTAAATGCCTTTGCCCTCGCCGAGCGGGCTGTTAGCGACGATTGGCTCGTGGGCATAAGCTGGTTTCTCGTCTGTGCTGCTTAAAGCCGCCCAGATAAAGCCGGCGCTGACAATCATAGCGATTGCCGCGGCAACGTAGCGTGCCTGCGCAAGCGAACGTTTTGCCTTTTTGTATGCTGCTGCTGAGCCGGCCAGACCCAGCAGCCAGATTATAAAACTCGATGCAAGCGGGAACGCCACCCGCTGGCAGGGGTACGTTGCCCGAGAAGGCTTCGGTATTACTCGTATCAAAAACCAGATTAGAGCTAACAGCCCCGTAATTGGAAATAGCCATCTCAGCCAGAGGAACCTGCCTTTTTGCTCGATGGGTTTGCCTGTCTTCGGACAAACTGATGAGGTGTGCTTTTTGTGTGAAAATAGCGATTTTACAACTTCCGGAATTTTTGGCTGTCTGTATCGAATAAGCTCGCCCTCTTCCACGATGTAGCAGAAACAACGTAGATTATTATAGATAACCAATCTAACTAATTATATCAGAATTTTCAGGAGATGTCAACCCTCTTTCCCCCTCAGTACTTTGGTTTCTTCGCAAAGAGGGTGTGGGCCTATTTGAATATACTATTCTGACAGCACTTCAATCTTCAGCGGTTTTTCAATCAAACGGGTTTTTTTCTGCACATAGCTTAGCCATTTTTCTTCACTGTTGAAGTCGGGTGTTTTACTCCAACAGGCGCCGGCGTAATAAACTATCGAACGTAAGCCATTCAGCCCGGCAAGCAAAATGTTGTGATTATCGGTGGTTACAGAATCATTCTTCGCTGCCTTCTTTGGCAAAATCACTGCACAGCCGATTATGCCGAAATTTGGGTCTGGATTTTGCCAGTAGATCAGCCAACTTTTATCTTTTGCATAAGTTGGATGCCCGCCTCTTTCGCATTTTACAATTCCGATGGCGAATGTTACATCGTTTACGTCAGCGTCAAACCGGCTTTCAATACGGTTAAAATTCGAGCCCAAATCAAGGCTGATTCTTTTTGTCTCGCCGACCTTTTTATTGCCAAACTGCCAGGGTTTATAAGTAAGTTCAAAAATAGCTCTAATTGGACCGTTTGCGATTATTTTCCACTGTTCATAGTTTTCCGACCTGTATAATTTGCCGTCGAACCAGACGCCCAGTCCCCCGCAGCCGAGGCTTTGGCCTACGTTGAAGAAATCTATCCCTTCTGGGTTATCCGAATGAAGATAATCGTGCCCTTTGGCGTATAAATTTAGCATAACCGGATATTTGACTTTTTTTACCCAGACATCGATGCCGCTGCTGGTCAGCTCTGTTCTTTGCAGTTCGGAGCCATACATTCTGAAAGCGATTCTGTCGTTCTCCCATGCAAAGTCATCCTTGCGCTGCGGGACAAACATCGCGTTGGTGCGATATACTACATTCGCATCGCCGGTTTGGTTGCTGTCGGTTATGTAGAACACCTGAGTTTGTCCGGGCTCAAAATCCGCCTGAAAAATAAGCTCATCGTTCTTTCCATTGCCGTCATTGTCGATTGTCTGGCACAGAATGGATTTTTTTAGATGTTCACTGTACACAGAGGGTTTGCGGTCTTTTGAAAATCGCAGCAGTGCAGGCGACGCTTTCAGGTCAACGCAAATCGTTTCGTTGGTGCGGCTTTCATTTAAAGGATTTGTAGCTTTGACCTTAGTTCGGTTTGTCTCGCCACCGGCCACGGCGATAAATGAGAAAATAATCAAGATACACACAGCCGCAGTGATTTTTGTCCTTACCATTTGTTTACTTCTCCGTAATCTTCCACCCCGGACGCAGGAAAACAGCACCGGCATGGCAAACCTGCATAGCGCAGCAAAGAACGGAGAGGGCGGGATTCGAACCCGCGGTACGGGTTGTTACCCATACGACGGTTTAGCAAACCGTTGCCTTCAGCCTCTCGGCCACCTCTCCAGATATCAAACGACTCCCAAATTTCCAGTTCAGTTTACCCCTAAGAAGTCGATACTGCAAGAAAATTAAGCAATGGCTGTGCCATGCCATAGGCAAAGCCCGCTTCCATGACACCAGGATGTCGGACCAAAAAATTTACTCTGTGAAAAAGTTTGTGTTGTAAGCGTTTTTTTGTTAAAATGGTTCTGTTTAGCGGGGCGTGGCGCAGTTTGGCTAGCGCGCTTGCATGGGGTGCAAGAGGTCGCAGGTTCAATTCCTGTCGCCCCGATTCACCTGCTTGTCTTTTTCAAAAGGCATATCCTGCGCCTCATCTTCAAATTGCGAGGACATATTGTGCTCTTAGGCTGCATTGCTGTTCATACAACCCCCCCCTACTGCTATGTTGAGCTAAATGGTCTTTTTATTAGAGGCGTTACATTCCCACAGGTACGTTCACCCTGTGTTTGATTATATGGCAATCAACCCTAACTATCTGTGATAGAGCTACTTAAGAACACAAGCGGATTAGGTGTCTTATGCTAAAGGCTGGCTAAATTGCCCATTTTAACTAAAGATTTAAGATGCCATACTCCGATATCTATATTACCCAGTTTAACATGCTGTGGCTGCACAGGGCTATAAGCTATGTGAAGTAAAGTAGTATAGGGAAATTAGTAATCTTTTTGGGATATAGGACAATGATAAAGGAAGAGATACTTGAACGATATTTGGATGCATTACTGCAGGGCCAGAGACAGGTGTGTCGGAGCGTGATTGAGCAGGCCCTACAGAAAGGTACGCTGACAAGCTCGGTCTACCTCGATATAGTCTGGCCCATTATGGCTGAGATTGAGAAATTAGCGAGGGCAGAACGAATCTCCCCCACACAGGAACATATGGCTACACGGATTAATCGGACAATTATTGACCAGCTTCAAAATAAACTGCCCCGCAAACCCAGCCGGAGCAAGAAGATAGTGATTTGCTGTGCGCGAGAAGAATTGCAGGAGCTGGGTGCTCAGATATTGGCTGATTTATTTGAAAGCGACGGCTGGGAAGTGAAATTTCTCGGCGGCGGGCTGAGCAACGATGATATATTAGCGTTTGTAAACGAATACAGCCCTGACATTCTGCTGCTATACGGCACAACTCCTAAACAAGCACCTCAAATTCGTCAACTGATAGACTCGATAAGGGATGTTGATGCGTGGCCGAGTATGCGCATAATGGTATCAGGCGGGCTTTTCAACCGTGCGGAAGGTCTTTGGGAAGAAATCGGGGCGGATTTGTTTGCGGCCAACGCCTTAGAGGCACTCCAGCAGGCATCAAGTGAAATCGCAGCCAAGCCCTGCGAGGAAGGAGCGAGCCGGCGGAGAAAGAAGTACCAGAAAATGCACAAAGCCCCACTGGCAAAGCGCAGGATAATGCAGTAATCATAATGCAACAACCAAAACGTCAAACGTCTGACCATAAAGAGGCCGTCTAATCCTCAAGCTCTTTGCGAATCATAGTTACATACTCGTCAAACTTGTCGGCGAGTATTTTACTCAGTTCGCAGCCGGGCTCAACAACCTGAGGTTCGATACCAAAGATTATTATCTCATCAGGACATTGGCCAAGCTGACGAGCCATGTCAATTATTCCAAGTAAGTCTGCCTCATGCAAAGATAAGTTTGCGATTGTTTTGGTGCTAACAACTTCGCAGGGCGTAAACTTTTTTATAGTTCCCGGCGGTTCTCCCATATACGCACAATCAATAATAATTGCTTTGTTTCTGCCCTGAATATGATGCAGAACTGCAAGCCCTCCGGTGCCCGCGTCAACAAAATCAACGGCAGGAAATTCGTCAGCAGAGAGGCAAAGCTGTTGCACAAGGCGCACGCCTATACCCTCATCCGACATAAGCGGATTACCAAGGCCGATGACAACCACTGTTTTTTTCATTGATGATTTACTTGACAAACTTCATCTCCAGCATGTGAGTTGAGCAGGAGATGCAGGGGTCATAGGCACGAACGAGCATTTCCAGTTTCAGCCGGATATCGTTCTCGCTTTGGTTGATAATCTCGGGCACAGTTTCTCAAGGTCTTTCTGGATATTGCCGTGGTTCTGGTTTGTCGGGATGCACATATCTGCCGCGACGCAGTTGCCTTTTTTGTCGAATTCGTATTCGTGGAAGAGGATGCCGCGGGCGCCTCGACGCAGCCGGTGCCTTTTCCTGCCCTCGGCGAACTGGTAACCTTTTCGTCTTTGAGTCCTTTTTTAAGCAGCTCATCTATCATCGCGATGCTTGTTTCAACGACGTGGAAGCACTCGACGAACTGGGCAATGGTGTTCATATACGGATTGCAGCAGCCCTTTTTCAGCCCGAATGTTTTAGCGGCGTCTTTGGCCATTGGCGAAAGCAGTTCAGCGTTGTTGTTGAATCTCGCCAGAGCACCGACAGCGTATGTATCTCGGTGCCATTTTGTCCATTTGGCCGTCGATTGCTCAACGATATATTCGTTTGCCACCTCGTGCCATTTTTCAATCGGTACAACTGCTCCTTTAATGTCTGTTGACGTGATGTCGCCGTGATAGAAGGTATATGTCGGCGGGTTGTTTTGTTTTAACGATACGTATTCGGTGGGGCGTTCGAACTTCGGGATATTGGCCGCGACACTTAGGACTGCCTCGACTATTTTTTTCAGGTCGGGGACAGTGTCTTTAAGAGTTTTTTGCAATTGGCGAAACTGTTTTTCGGTGGGGATTCGTGTCAGTCCGCCCGGGATGATTGTTACGGGGTGCGTTGTTCTGCCCCCGAGCAGGTCCGACCATTCATTTGCAGTTCTGTGAACTTTGACTATCGTCTTAACTATATCTGCTGCTCTGGCGACAAGCGGCACAACGGATGGTGTGCCGAAAAAGTCGGGGGCGGCCAGATAACCGACGTGCAGGGTATGACTCTGAAGCTGTTCAGAGTAGTGCATCAATATACGAATCCTGTCTGTCTGCTCAGAGACCTTCAAACCCAGTGCAGATTCAATTGCCTTGGTGGCGGCAAATGAATGCGTGATGGAACAAATTCCGCAGATGCGGGAGGCGATTGTCTGGATGTCCTGATAGTTGTGGCCTCTGACCATTGCCTCGAAGAATCGCGGGGCTTCCGGTATCTGCCACTGGAGTTTTTCGATTTTGCCGTTGGTGACGTTGACGACGATGTTGCCGTGTCCTTCGACACGGGTTATATGATGAACGTTTATATCCAAGTTTTTATGCATTTGTTGGCTCATAACCGCTTCCAAAAAGAATCATTTTGGCTTTCAATTGCTCTCGACGTTCAGTCCGTATCTGTCGATAACATCCTTTGGCGGCATTGACATTAGGATTATCCACGTAACCGCTGACAGCCAAAACATCTAAAACCAGAGGAGGGACATCTTGCTCCACAGCCGGCCCGAATAATGGGACCCAAACAGAGCTGGTCGTAATCCCAAAGACAGGGATTGCCCTTAGCTTTACATTCAACACATACCGGATACTCAGGAATCTCAGGGGTTTTGCCCATCAGCAAACAACGAACAATATAGGTGAACTCTTTGCGGTCTATAGGACAGCCGTGAACATAGTAGTCAACCTTGACTACCTCATCCACAGCTTTGGTCTGGTCGGTATTCAAGTGAGCTTTGCCGGCGTCTTTGCCATAAACATACTTTTTGACATCATCCAGAGGAAAATTATTCTTGAGCTTATTGATACCACCAATGGTTGCACAAGCCCCAAGTGCTACAAGAATTTTTGCCCTTGTTCTTATCAGCTGGACACGTTTTTCATCTTCGGCCCGAGTGATGGAACCCTCCACAATGGCGATGTCATACTCGTGACTCTGGTCGCTTATTGCCTCACGCCACTCGACTACGTCAACTACGCCTATAAGGTCGAGCAGCTCTTCCTCAAGATTGACAATCTGCAATTGACAACCTTCACAGCAGGCGAAATCGAAGACAGCGATTCTTGGCTTACCCATAATTATATTGCCTCCGGCATAGCAGCCAAATCTGAATACCGAAACACAGGTCCATCCATACAAATGTAACAACTGTTAATTTGACAGTGACCGCACTTGCCCACGCCGCATTTCATTCTGCGTTCAAGGTTCAGATATATGTTCTCGTGCGGCAAACTGTACTCTTGAAGTGCCATCAGCACAAACTTGTACATAACCGGCGGCCCGCAAACCAGTATTATGGCTGATTTAAGCCTGGACTCTATCTTAGGAATCAGCGTTGTGACAACGCCGACATTGCCGTTCCAGCAATCATCGCCCTCGTCCACCGTCTCCAGAAATTGGATATCAGTTCTCTCGCTCCAGGACTGCAGTTCTGTGACAAGGAAACGCCGTGCCCGACATTTGGTCCCCAAAAGGATTGTTACATCTCCATAATCACCGCGGTTATCCAGAATATAGTTTATAAATGAGCGTTGAGGTGCAAGACCTACTCCCCCACAAATAAAGACAACGTCCCTACCTTTCGATTCTTCTACCGGATAAACGCCTTTACCAAAAGGGCCACGAATGCCAAGTTTGTCGCCGCTCTGGAGTTTGTGGATGGCGTTGGTGACATTACCGATTTTACGAACGACCAGCTCAAAGCCATCTTTGAAGGTCGGTGACGATGCGATAGTAATCGGTGCTTCGCCGATGCCGGCCAACGACACCTCAACAAACTGCCCCGGAACATAGTCCAGCGACTGGTCATTCATTGCAAGCCGCAGGTAAATTTTAGTTCCATTCAATAGATAGGCTTGCTTAACGGTGGCCAATCGAGGCAGATAAATGTCTTTTTGTATACCAGAACACTTATGCATAAACCAATCTCCAATTATGAAACACAAACCTTCCGGCCTGTTTTTACAAGCCAGTCCCCAGGTCATCTATTAATCTGTTGTATACATTGATGGGATTTGCTATATCCGTCAGACAAGCCGATACACACCTGCCGCAGCCCACACAAGCCATTTCTCCCGCCTATCTTTGCCGGGACATACTTTGCTTTTCTATACAGTCTGTGTCTGAAGCGGTCGGCCGTTGTTTTTCTAAACTCGTGGCCCCCTGCAACTTTTGTAAAGCCATCCAACATGCACCCGTCCCAGCACCTGTCACGTCTGCCGGTTTTCAGGTCCCAGTTGACATCATCCTGAACATTGAAACAATAACAGGTTGGACAAACCTGGTTGCAAGAACCACAGGCAAAACAGAGTTTGCCCTTTTCTTCCCAGACAGGATGTGTGTAAGCATTATCCATATCCAACAGCTTTGGCAGATAAGAGGGGTCACATTTAAGTTTATGCTTGTTCAATTGCTGGCTATTTTGGTCCCAGACACGCTGTCTTTTATCGAGGTCCTGCTTATTCACATCAACAGCTCCTTTAGCCTTTGACAGCAGTTTTTCACCCTTTTCCGTAGCCGCCTCGACTACATATACATCACCTATATCAGTCACAAGAATATCATATCCCTGACGGACAACAGCAGTCCCCATAGAAGAAGCAAAGACGTTTTTGGATGGTGTTACCACATCACAAGCAATAATGGTTGCATTATTGCGTCTTTGCATATAGTGCGCATCGTAATTGTCCTGACTAAAGAGCTTATCCATCTGATTAATAGCTATCATATCGTAAGGATGTACGCCGACGAGGATAAACTCCGTATCGTCATATTCCGACTTGTAGCCGGCCCCCATCTGGTATGTCAGAAGCGTCTCTGAAGGAGGCAAGAAAAACTTTTTTGGCGGCTGGAGGGTAACATCATAATCAAGTCTCAAATCCTTCGCCGAGTCAAGAGGTCCGAAATCAAACCTGTCACCTTTGGCCTGGACGCCAATAACATTTTGAGTTCTAATGAGGGAGTCGATAAAATTCGTAAAAGCGTTTTTTGTTAATTTTTTTAATTTCATCTTTTTAAGTCCGACCTCTAAAAACCTGTAGACAACAGTGACTATTCAAAATTCACTCGACTCAGCCCAGCAGGCATATAGTACGGCAGGCGAGCAAGGTCCATTGCAATGTCAATAGTTATTACCTTGACTTTCTTGGGCACTGTTATATAGCATGGGGAAAAATTCAGGATGCCCTTCACTCCTGCTTTGACCAGTGCATCAGCCGTTTCCTGAGCCGCGTTCTGTGGAACGGTGATTATCCCAATGCTAACATTGCGTTTTTTCAGTACGTCGATATCCGAAACGTTTTCGATCGTAATGCCTCTTACTTTTCTGCCGATTTTTTTGGGGTTGTTATCAAACGCGGCAGAGATATCGAGACCATACACTGCAAAGCCCGGATACGCCAAAAGTGCCGAGCCCAGATTACCCACGCCAACCAAGGCCGCTTTATGAACGACATTGAGCCTGAGGATTTTTTTAATTTCCCTTGTGAGTGTTTTGACGTTGTAGCCCACGCCTAATGTGCCGAAATCTCCAAAATAGGAAAAATCCTTCCTTATCTGTGCAGGATTGACACTGAGAAAGTCGGCCAGGTTTTGGCTGGACACATTTCGCCAGCCCTGTTTCGACGAAAACAGCAAACCCCGCAGGTATAAGGGGAGCCGACGAATGGTCTCATCCGGGATTCTACGGTACCTCATGATATTTATACTCCAGTTATATTGTGCTTGAGTTCACATTCACAAAACTTAAACAGATAGTATATAAATTTTTTGCGGACTCTGCAAGGGAATTTGCTCACTCTGATGTCAAAAGGCACCCCCCTACTCTAACCGCTTTATATAAAAGAAGTTACTCCACCCACTCAGTGGAAGTCCGCAGCAAAAATCAGGTGAAAATCCGGCAGGCAGAAAAATGTGACACAGCAGACAGTCTAAGCGTACATAACACCGCTGACAGCCCGATGCTCTGTCGGATATGGCTTGAGGTGCTTACATCCTGTGTTTTTAGGCAGTTTACTGGCTGACAGCTATGTTTCAAGGGAGGTCAGGCCCTGGCGAATAGCGTATTTGGTAAGTTCAGCTATAGTGTGAATGTTGAGCTTGCTCATTATTTGCCGACGATGCGTCTCAACGGTCTTGACACTGATATGGAGCTTCAAAGCAACCTGTTTTGTTGAGTTTCCTTCCGCTATCAGCTGCAAGACCTCTCGTTCTCTGTCGGTTAAAATTTTGGAACTTGGAGATTCGGTTTTTGTGAGGTGGTGCAGGTAGTCATCAACAACTACACCAGAAATAGCGGGACTGAGGTAGGTTTTACCGTCGACGACGATGTGTATTGCACGAGCCAACTCTTCGAAGGCACAATCTTTCAGCAGATAACCTGATGCGCCGCTTTTAAGCATCTCAGAGACAAAGAGATTGTCGGAATGCATCGACAGTGCGATTACCTTAACGCTGGGCAGCGCGGCACGGATCTGGCGGGCGGCCTCCATACCATTCAAATCAGGCATAGTAACATCCATAACGACCACATCGGGCAACAGTTCGCGAGCAAGACGAATGGTGGCGCGTCCTTCCTCTGCTTCAGCTACTACCTCCATATCAGGTTCTTTTTCAAGCAAGGAGCGCAATCCCTGTCGGGTTATTCTGTGGTCATCGGCCAATAGGATTTTTATGCTCATTTTCGTTTCTCCCTGCTTTTTTCTTTCTTGTGCGTTATTGGAGCCACCATGGTAACTCGAGTGCCTTTGCCCGCACCGGATGTGATATCAAGATGACCGCCGATATGGTCTAATCGCTCGCGTATATTAAACAGCCCAAATCCGGTGGTCAAGTGGTTCTGTGAATAGAGCTGGGCAACATCAAAGCCGACGCCATCATCCTCAACGCTAACTTCTATTTGGTCATCGACTTTTTGCGTAGAGACTTTTACGCTGCCGGCCTTTGCGTGTTTTACGACGTTGACCAGCAGTTCTCTGACGGCCTGAAAAAGCAGCACACGAATATCGTCGTCCAACGGTTTGGGATGTTCGTCATCGATGAATTCAGTTGAAAGTCCATGCTGATGTCTGGTTTGTCTAAGCAGCCACTGGACAGCCGGTCCGAAGCCCAGTTCATACAGAATCGGCGGGCTTAGCTCAAAGGTCAACGACCTGGTGCTTTTAACAGCCTGTGCGATTAAGTCGCGGATTTCCCCCAGTGCCTCGGCAAGTTCCGGCGAAGTGGCTGATTGGGCCAGTGACTCTATTTTGAGTTTGGAGATAGCGAGGTTCTGGCCGAGATGGTCGTGCACGTCGGTCGCAATTTTGCGTCTGAGCCGCTCCTCAGCCAGGGATAGTTCTGATGCCGAGGACCGCAGTTGCTTTTGGTAGGTCAGGAGCTTTTCCTCAGCTTTTTTTCGTTCGCTGACTTCGTTCCGCAATTTTTCGACGGCCTTTCCGAGGTCGGCAGTCCGCTCCCGAACCCGAATCTCCAACTGCTCACGTGCCTTCTCCAATTCCTGCTCCGTGTGTTTACGTTCGGTGATATCCGTGAAGAAACCCACATTACACTGCGCCTCCATCTACAAGGATGTTGGATGAATTAATGTCGGCGTAGATTACCGTCCCGTCTTTTCGCAAACATGGGATGGCCTCTGCCAATGATTTTTCGCCTCGCGCCTGTGCCTCAAATTCCGAGATAACGTGCTGTAATTCTTTTTTGGGATGAATATCAGGTACGCTGAGTTGTTTTAATTTTTCTTCGGCATAGCCCAGCATTTTGCATACGGCCGGATTGGCGTATCTGAACCGTTTAGTCTTGATATCAGCGACAAGTATTCCCTCAGAAGCACCTTCGAACAGTGTTTTGTACATTTCCTGGGATTCTTTTAAGGCTTCCTCCGTCTGCTTGCGCTCAGAGATATCTTCTATGACCTCAATGAATCCCTTTGCTGTTCCATCCGCTCCATAAACCGGAAAAGCGTGAACCCGAGCCGGCACACGGCTGCCGTCATCCCGCACGCCCTCGGTCTCGACATCTGCAGGACGGCCAGTGGCCATTGCCCGTGTCCCCGGGCAATGCGAACAAACCGCATCACGTTTCTCGAACTCTTTGAAACAATATTTACCTACAAATTTATTTTGAGCCTTCTTAAGAATACGACCTTGGCCGGCATTCGTCATAATTATCCTGTAGTTGGTATCTATCAATGTAATCCCAAGACTAATATTTTCTACAAGGGTGCGATAGATTTCTTTACTATCTTGCAGCCCTATCGTGGCATCCTTGGTCGTAGATGCAGGTTGTTTTGTTTTCCTGACTTTCTTTTTTTTCATTTTAATACTCATATACCTTTATAATGCGTTATAATGAATACTAAAATATCTTATTTGTCAAGGCCGAAGAACTTAAGCCACTGGTCGGTTTCGCCTTCGCTCAGTCCTCGGCGTTTTGCTGCAGGTTCATGTGATGTTTTTTTTCTGCTCAACTGCCTCTGCAGATTATCCCAGAAAACCTCGGACTTTACCACCGTTGCTTTTCTTCTCCGGGCTGCATCTCGCAATTTTCTGTCATTGCTGACAACTGTCAATCCTTTCGGTGCTGTGCTCGCTTTTATCTTACATTCGATTACCGTATCGGCATCGCGGCCTGCGCCAGCAAAAAAGACATCCAGCTTTCTCATATTATCGAACCTGTTTTTGTCCGGCGGTCCTACCCCATCGAAGATAATTTCGCCCTTTTGGCTGGTCTGTGTCAGAAATATGTCTACAATTCGGCACAGTTGAGCGTCACTGATTGCATCAGAATCTTCGTTTGCTTTGTGGATTGAGTGCAGCAGATTATAGCCGTCGATAATGAACGGCATTTTGTCAGTCTCCAGCAGAATATCTTATTTCCCCGCCGACAATTGTCGTTTCGACTTTGCCGGTAACTTCCCATCCGTGATAGGGACAATTTCTGCTTTTGGAACGGAATTTATTTACGTCAATTTTGTATCTTGCCTGCGGGTCGATAATCGTAACATCAGCCTGTTTACCTACCCCGAGCGTGCCTTTGTCGACGCCGATTATCTTAGCCGGCTTTTCCGTCATCAGCTTGATTAGTCCGGCCCAATCTAAGATGCCTGGCTCAATCAGTGCTTTTACATAAAGTCCCAACGCGCATTCCAAACTCGCTATGCCAAAAGGAGCGGCCAGAAATTCCAGTTCCTTCTCACTCTGCAAGTGAGGAGCATGGTCTGTCACCAGAGCGTCAATAAATCCTTCAGCAACTGCCTGCTTCAGAGCTTCGATGTCGCGCTGTGTTCGCAGCGGCGGATTGACTTTGTAATTGGTGTCGTAATCTTCGCAGCACTGCTCGCTCAAAAGCAAATGGTGCGGCGTAACCTCACAGGTAACCGGCAGCGAATCTTTCCTGGCAGTTCTAATCAGTTCAACAGCCCCTGCTGTTGATATGTGCTGAGCGTGGTAGCGAGCGTTGGTTTTTCTAACGAGCTGAATATCCCGCCACAGCATTGCCTCCTCGGCCAGCGTATCGGCGCCCGGCAGCCCCAATATCGCCGACTGGAAACCGGCGTTCATCACACCATTGGCGGCGAAACCATCGTCCTGACAATGCTGAGCTACCACCACGTCGAACATTGACGCATACCTAAGTGCCCGCAGCATCACCTCAGGATTCTGGACACCATTACCATCATCGGTAAAGCCGACGGCGCCGGCCTCTGCCATAAAACCCATCTCGGCCAACTCTACGCCCTGCCTGCCCTTTGTGATGGCACCCATCGTATAAACGTGCGTTTTTCTTGTTTGTCTACCTTTGCGATGGATGTATTCGACGTCGGTTTCGTTTTCGATGGGAGGTCTGGTATTCGGCATACAGACAACAGATGTAAAACCCGCGGTTACCGCTGCCGCCGAGCCACTGGCAATCGTTTCTTCTTCTTCGTCGCCCGGCTCACGGAAATGAACATGTATATCAATCAGACCGGGCACCACCAGCTTGCCGGCAGCATCGATAATTTTCTCTGCGGCCTTGTTAATCCTGCCTACCTGTGAAATCTTACCATCGACGATGAGCACATCACATTTCTTGTCGATGCCATTCGCCGGGTCAAGTACTCGTCCGTTTTTTATTAAAAGTTCATCGTTCATAGTTTGTAGTTCATAGCAAAACAACCACTTTTTCTATTTCTGTGCTGCCGCCTGATTTACCAAGAACAGCACCGCCATTCTGACTGCCAGACCATTTTTTACCTGCTCGAGGATAACGCTGTTTTGGCCGTCTGCTACTTCACTTTCCATCTCAAGGCCGCGGTTAATCGGCCCCGGGTGCATAACGATAATGTCCGGCTTGGCTTTTTTCATTCGCTCCACTGTCAGGCCGAAATAATGCGAGTACTCGCGCACCGACGGAAAGGGGTTGCCGCCGAGGCGTTCGAACTGAATCCGAAGCATATTTATGACGTCAACTTTTTCGACGACCTCATCGAGGCAGTAACTTACACTGACGGGGAATTGGTTGACCTGGGCCGGCATAAGTGTCGGCGGACCAACGAATATGACCTCGGCACCGAGCTTTGTCATCGCCCACATATCACTGCGGGCGACGCGCGAGTGCGCTATGTCACCGACAATCGCTATCTTGAGGCCTTCCAGCGAGCCTTTGAGTTTGCGAATCGTATAGACATCCAGAAGTCCCTGCGTGGGGTGTTCACAGAAACCATCGCCGGCGTTAACGACACAGGCATTTATATTTCTGCTTAAAAATTTTGGGACGCCGCCGGCACTGTGCCGAATCACGACGATGTCAATCCCCATAGCCTCGAGGTTCTTCGCTGTATCCAGAAGCGTCTCGCCTTTGCTGACGGAGCTGGTCTTCTCGGTAAATTCTATAACGTCTGCGCTTAATCGGCTTGCCGCTAATGTAAAACTATTTCGTGTCCGGGTACTATCCTCGAAGAACAGGTTCACCACAAGTTTTCCGCGAAGTGCCGGGGCTTTTTTAACCTGCCTGGTGCTTATCTGCTCAAAACCCTCGGCTGTGTCAAGAATATAGGTGATTTCTTCAGCACTTAACTCGCGCAACCCAAGCAGGTGCTTCCTTTGCCAACTGAATCGATCACTTTTTCTCTTTATTGCCATAGCGTCACATCCTGTCAGACCTACAGCACTTCACATTTTTATTCGACAACAACTTCGTCTTTTCCGTCTGATTCGATGAGACTAACCTGCACCAGTTTGCCCGGCGCGACGTCGGTTTTGTAACCCGCGTAATCAGCCTGTATGGGCAGTTCTCTGCCGGCCCTGTCAACGAGGACAGCCAATTTGATTGCCCTGGGTCTGCCGAGGTCAATGAGGGCATCCATCGCTGCGCGTGCCGAACGGCCTGTATAAAGGACATCATCAATGAGGATGATTATTTTGCCGTCTATGTCGAAGCCGATTTCAGTGGTTCGTACCTGCGGTTGTCCTTTGCCCTGCGGCGAATTCAAGTCGTCGCGGTAAAGGGTTATATCGAGGGTTCCGCAGGGAACATCTCGGCCGAGCTTTTTGGACAATTTGCTCGACAACCTTTCCGCGAGCACTTCCCCTCTGCTGCGAATACCAATCACGGCGATATCAAATTCGCTTGGGATTTCAGAAAAAATGCGGTTTGCCAAATCCCTGAGGATTTGCTCGATTTGTTTGGAATTCAGGACTATCTTCATAGTCGCCCCGGATTTAAATCAAATTCTGCTCAAGTATTGTGGGAGTATAACAGCGACGCCCGATAAAAGCAAGCCTTTCAAGTGGAAGTTTTTTCAAAGCCTCTTTTCAATACTGAAAACCCCCCTTGGCAGGATGATTTCGCTTGAACTTCAGGTGGTTTTATGGTATCATACTGGCAAGTTCTCAAAAGAAAGGAGTACAGAGGGTTAAGGCCATTTACTTGGAGAAGGACAGCCTTTTGGCCTTTCGATCTTACCACGATTTCGGGGTGGCGCAATGACTGGTAGTGTAAGAAAACTGCTCGTTGTTGCTGCAAAAGGGTGGTGGTGCATACTACTACTGCTGGCAGCTATAGCTACAGCCGCACAGGCTCGGGAGCCACAGGCAGGAATACCTACGCACCCGCAGGGACTTAATTACGTCGGCGTCTATGACTTAAGACGGATTGCTCCGAACCTGACAGGCGCCGGTGTAAAGTTCGCAGTTGTGTCTCGAAGTAACACCTATATCGAGGGTGAGCCTCAGAATGATTATCGGCCAAGTCTCGAACATATTTGCTTTGCAGACAAGCGATTTACTTTTCACGAGGTGGCTGAGCCGGCAGCCAGACACGTCGCTCCATTCAACAGCCATCTGCTCAATATTGTTCGGTGAAGACCCTGATGCGTTTAATAAGCGGGTAGGACAGTTTTCCTACGAGGGTGTTGTGCCGCAGAGTAAGGCTGATATCTATGAGTTCTGGAACTTTTTAGCCAATAATGTATTTACTAATCTACCTCCCGAGGCGGATGTTGTTACAGCAAGTATCGGCAGTCCGTTCGAGGACTGGTGGACAAGAGGTATCCAGTCAATGGCTGAGCAGTACGGCCTTATTGTCGTGGCAGGCATCGGCAACGGGACCAACGCTCACGACACCGTCCTTTATCCCGGTGCCGGGGCAAACGTCATCGGTGTCGGAGTGGTTGATTCTGTAAACGCCGGCGACCCTGCTATCAAACTGGCACAGTTCTCATTGGCTTATCCTGAGCACAGTAGTTCCGGCCCGACGGCAGACGGCCGATGTAAACCTGACATTGTTGCACCGGGCAATTGCCTTGCCGCTGTCGTAAAGGAGCCGAACTATTATGAACCGACTGGCAATTGGTCGAGCTTTTCGACGCCGGTGGTTGCCGGCGTAGTTGGTCTGCTGGTTCAAAAGGCCAGGGAAGACCCTGCTTTAAGTGCGGCGTTGTTACCGGCCGGCGGCAACTGCGTAATGAAAGCCATCCTGCTAAATTCCGCAACGAAACTGCCCTTCTGGCACAAAGGTCGGCTTTCAAAAGACGACGACCATTTTGTGCCGCTGGATTATATTCAGGGAGCGGGTATGGTAAATGCCGTAGGCGCCTACGAACAATTAGTTTCAGGGCGATATGAGCCAAACGATGTGCCGGCAGTCGGCTGGGATTTGAATCATCTGCGGAAAAGCGAAAACGCAGCGGAACACTTATAAAATCACCCTGCCTGAGCCGGCAGATGAAACGATTACCGCTACGGTGGTCTGGAACAAGCACTATAAAAATGGTTACCCCTTTGAGCCGGAGCCTGGGAAAGATGCCGACCTTCGGCTCGAACTCTGGGCTGTCAAACCCAACGACCCCAACAAAAGCTTCCTGCTCGACTACAGCGACAGCAACAGTGACAATGTCGAACATATCTACCGCGCTGCGGACGCCAATTACACCAGATATGAAATTGTTGTTCGCTTCAGTAATACCTCAGAGCCAGGCCAGGACTTGTCCCATCCCTATGGCCTGGCGTGGAAAGTGTCTGATACTCAAAAACACAACAGTATCTTCTGGTATGACCTCAATGCCGACGGGATTGTTAATGAACTTGATATTACTGTCCTGGTCGACAATATGCTCGCCAGTATAAAGACGCCTGAAAATTACTGCCAGGGCGATATCAACGGCGACGGAATAATCGACTCCGCAGATTTTCAAATCCTTATGCAGCACATAGGTCAACTGGCTGATTGGCTCAGCAGGTAATCAAAAAACTTCTTTCAATTCCCCCCCATTTCTGATAATAACAGAGAGACAGCGGCATAAGAGCAAAAGCAGCCTATGCACTTGTGCGCTAACCTACTATGAAGCTGATTGTAAAAAAATCCCGGCTAAAGGGTGAGGTAACAATTCCATCTTCCAAATCGCACACTATTCGTGCGGTCGCAATCGCTTCTTTGGCAGATGGGCAAAGCACTATTCGCAGGCCGCTTGTCTCGAACGATACGTTGTCGGCTGTAAATTGCTACCGACAATTAGGCGCTGAGATTGACACGAGGGATTCATCCTGCTGGAAGGTAATCGGCACGGGCGGACAAATCAAATCGCCGCGTAAAATTATCGATGTGGGCAATTCCGGCACGACACTGCGTCTGGCGATGGGTTCAGCCGCTTTGGCCCGGGCAGGTCAAGTCTCAACCTTCACCGGAGATGAGCAAACTCGAAACCGTTCTATTGGGCCGTTAATGGAAGCACTCGGTAATCTCGGAGCAAAATGCACAAGCGTGAAAACCAACGGCAAAGCACCGGTTGAAGTTACAGGCGGGCTAAAAGGCGGAAGAACCGCTATCGCCGCAGTGTCAAGTCAATACTTATCCAGCCTGCTTCTGTGCGCACCATTGGCAAAAGAAGATACCGAGATAGATGTTGCTTTGCTTAACGAGCCGGGCTATGTGCAAATGACTCTCGACTGGCTCGATAAACAGGGTATAGAATATGAAAACCGCAATTTCCGTAAATTTAAGATTAAAGGCAATCAAAAATACAAGGCCTTTGATGCAGTTATACCCGCTGATTTTTCCAGCGCCACGTTTTTCTTCTGTGCCGCTGCTTTGGCGGCGGATGAAGTAACCCTGCTTGGTCTTGATTTCAGTGATAGTCAGCCGGATAAAGCAGTGGTCGATTATCTGAAAACGATGGGTGCCGACATCATCATTGAGCCGAAGGCGGTAACAGTCAAAGCTGCGCCGCTTAAAGGCATCGAGATAGATATGAACAAAACTCCCGATGCCCTGCCCGCGATGGCAGTTACCGCAGCCTTTGCCGAAGGAACTACCAAACTAATCAACGCGCCGCAGGCACGGGGCAAAGAGACCGACCGAATCAAGTGTATGGCTGAGGAGCTCAAAAAGCTGTCGGTGGATGTTGAAGAACTTTCTGACGGGCTTATAATACATCGTAGTGAAGTCAGGCCAGCCAAGTTGCACGGCTGGGCAGACCACCGAATCGTAATGGCCCTGTCGCTGGCGGGCCTGGTCGTCGAAGGTGAATGCAGTATCGATACGGCTGAAGCAATGAGTGTTACCTTTCCGGATTACGTCGAGCTTATGAAAAGCATCGGTGCAAATATGGAAACGACTTAAACAGGAGAAAAAAATGATAGGCTGTCATACAGGGCGTTTTTTTCAGGTAACGGTGGCGGGCGGCTCCTACCAAGAAGGTCTGACGGCAGTGGTGCAGGGCCATCCGCCGGGAATGCTGCTTAGCGAGCAGGAGATTTACGGCGATTTGCTTCTTAGAAAGCCGGGCACCGATGAACTATCCAGTCCGCGAAAAGAGCCGGACCTGCCGATTATCTACTCCGGCCTGAACGCCGCCGATACCATCGAAGGTGCCGGCAACAAAAACCACACCAATGGAACGCCGCTGACGATTCTGATTCCCAATCTGGACCGGCATTTCACCCATATCAAGCAATACCAGGACACAAACCGTATGCCCCGGCCGGGCCACGCATCGTATGCCTCGTTCATAAAGTACGGGCCGGATGACGATGCAATCGGTGCAGGTATCTTCAGTGGACGTTACACCGCACCAATTGTAGCCGCAGGTTTCGTGGCAAAAAAGGTTCTGAAAAAATGCGGCATCGAAGTGTTCGCATACGTCAAGGAGCTTGCCTCGGTTCGATGTCCCGACGTGTCGGCTGAACGGGCCTTTGAACATACCGAGAACTACAAGAAGATGCGGCGCGACCTCGACCCATTCTATCAGCAGATTTACGTCGGGGGCCGAATCAATATGGATATGCGGTTTCTCGAAAAAATGAAAATCTTCGCTGAGATTGAACAGCAAATCGACGCTATCCGTGACAAGGCACCGAGGCTCAAACCCAAACAGGTGCAGACCAAATACGGCGTTCACCACATCCTGAACTGCCCCGACATCGAGGCCGCTGAGAAAATGGTCAGCGCGTGCAATAAAATTGTCGCAAAAGGCGATTCGGCAGGTGGAGTTATTGAAGTGATAGTAACCGGCGTTCCCATAGGCCTCGGCGAGCCGGTGTTCGACAAGCTCGACGGCCAGTTGGGCAAAATGCTCGGAATCGGCGCGGTCAAAGCTGTTGAGGTCGGTGCCGGTTTTGCCGTCAAGGATATGACCGGCTCACAATCCAACGACCAGATGCGAGCTGTGGACGGCAAAGTTGTCTTTGAGTCGAATAACGCCGGCGGAATTACGGGCGGCCTTTCCACCGGTGAGCCTATCGTTGTCAGGCTTACCGTCAAACCGACTCCGACAATCGATAAGCCGCAGAAAACAATCGATAAATACACCCTCGAGAATAAAGAGCTGGCTGCTATCACGAGGCGCGACCCGACGATTGTAGCCCGCATATGGCCGGTTGCCGAGAACTATACCGCTATGGTAATACTTGACAACCTTATCGCACACTACGGCTACCAAGTGCTGAGAGAAAAGCAGAACGCCTCGTCGTAAGACGAAAGCGAAGCAGCCCACCGAGCGAAGCGTTGTTGTTAAAGCCGTTAAAAAAGTCCCAGCCTGAAAAAACCAGGGCTTAATAGCAAGTTCCTAAGGTGCTACACGCACTTGACCAACCAGTTTCATTACCAGCCGCATCTCTGGCATTGACTCGGTACGTACCGTTCTGAGCCGGGTCAAGGGACACCGCGTAATCGTAAACATTACTCAGTTGCCAGCCGCTGTCCTGAGCCTTGTTGCCGCCTCCTACATTGTGGAAGTAGTACTCACAAGGTTCGCTGCCTCCGGTGGTTGCGTCACTTGTTACTACAGCCGTCATCGTATGGTGGTAGTAACCGTCGGTGGCGTTGTAATATTGACTGGGCGCTGCCTGCCCACTGGCTCGGGTCAGGCAGCGGTGGTGTAGTGTCTTGCGGCGGCGGCAGTAGCCGGAGTAGTTGCGGAATACGGGTCTGACCAGCCGGTTTCGTTCAGCCAGCTCGATGTGTCGCGGGCTTTAACTCGGTATGTATACGTCGTGTTAGGTTCACACGTTGTATCTGTCCACGTTGGGTCGCCCTGCCAGCCGCTGTTTACGTCGGGATGGTTAACGTCCTCAAAATAATACTGTACGCCAGCGGTGTCATCGGTAGCGGTGGTGGCCTCCATTGCAATCGAAGTTGACGAAATCGCATGAGGGGTGGTCGCCCAGGTCATAGGATTAGGCGTCGGCGGATTGTGGTCTTGCGTCGGCGGGGGTCCCTGCCCCTCACCAACTATCGCATAGCCGACTGTTGACCAGAGGGTTTCGTTGCCTCTTTCGTCACGGGCTTTTACTCTGTAGCCATATACAGTGTTGGGCTCGAGGTTGTTGGGGTCGTATGTCCTGTTGCGCCAACCGCTGTTGCTGTCGTTGCCACAGGTGACGCATTCGAAGTAATACTCGACAACCCCACCCCAGGCGTCATAGGCAGCTTTGGCGGTCATGCTGATTGAGTTATGGTCCTCCGGCGACGAATAAGGTGCTATTTCCCACTCGCTCGGATTGGGAAGCGGAGCATCGGTATCTTCGGCGAGCCAGCATTCGTAGAAGGAGGCCAGGTCATTGAAGTTGACGTGTGTGTCAGACGTAAGGTCGGCGCCGCCACACCAGTTGTTGCTGTCCGAGCATCCTTCGTTGAGCCAGTACAGACAGAATATCGCGAAGTCAACAAAGTTGACGATACCATCGTGGGACAGGTCGCTGAAACTGCATAATTCTATCGGATGAGCAAGTGGATAATGATAGCCCATATCGACTATGCCTGTGTCAAATACTTCATCGGTACGGGTGGTGTACGAGTGGTACAGGCCGACATTGCTTGCCAAGTCATTTCCGGCATCGACGCAGGGGCTGTTAGCAGTCTGATTGGGGTCGTTGGTGTCGGTTTGACTGAGATAGTAATTGCCCAGCGGCCCAGTTACGAAACACGGGTCGGCGTAGATGTTATGGGTGCCCCAGTTGAGTGTGCAACCGGCGTCGACGAAAACGTTGACTTGTGCGCCCTTTATGTCGCTGTAGTTGATATCAACCGTCGAAGGTCTCGAGTCATATTCGAAGCCGGTTCCCACAGCTAACTCTCTGCCCTGCAGGGCATAGTTATTCCACAGGATGCTGTTGAGTATGACTGTGTGGCTGTGATAGCTGCTGTATATACCGCCGCCTAAGCCGGTTCTGCCGGGTACGCCGAAGTTACCTGTAGCCTCATTGCCGACGATAGTGCAATTTGTGATTAGCGGCGCGGCATACCAGTTGACTGACAATCCGCCGCCGTCTCGGCCAGCCTGGTTATCAACCACCAGACAGTTTTTAACCGTTGGCGTGTTGGCCTCGATGCCGGCAAAGAGTATTCCACCGCCGGATGTGGCTGCCTTGTTGCCAATGATTGTGCAGTCTATGATTTGCGATTCCATAGAGGCACTGTAGATACCACCGCCCTGACCGATAGCATTGGTATCGACGTCATTCGGCGAGACGCCGGCAAAGTTGTCGTGGATAGTGCAGCCCTGTATCAGACCTGTGCTCTTGGTGCCGTAGATACCGCCGCCGACGTACGCAGTATTGCCCGCTATGTTGCAGTCGATGACCTGCGGGTCGCCGCCCATCCAGTACATTCCGCCGCCAACCGCGGCGTTATTGTCGGTGATATTGCAGTTGATGAACTCTATATGAGCGGTCTGCTCAAAGGCGACACCGCCGCCGTGGCCGAGATATGGGTCAATATGATACGTCCCATCTGGTCTCGGTGCGGTGTTGCCCGTGATGTTGCAGTCGATGAACCTGACGTTTGTGTTATCGGCACAGTATACGCCGCCGCCGTAGCTTGGAATTCTGTATGCGGTGACGGGGTCAGGTCTTATCCAGGGTCTGGTTCCGCCTATACCGCTCATACCGCCGAAAGCCATGTTATTGGTGATATTGCAGGCTATGAAGGTCGCGGAACTATTAGGGGCGCAGAAGACGCCGCCGCCGAGGCCGCCGTAGTACCAGTAGTCGCCGAAATATGGCTGACCGTTGGAGCCGACAAGCGACTGCCACGGGAAGGTTTCGTCGTTGCTCCACGAGCCGCCGTGATTAGCGTCATGATAACTTGCGTCGCCGTATGTGCCGCATGAGTTGCCGCCGTTGCCGGCATTACCACCTCTGACTATGCAGTTGGTAATTGTGCAGTTGACAAGCGTCGGGTTCGCATTGGACGAGATGAATATACCGCCGCCATAGCTGCCGCCGGCCCAGCCGCCGCGGCCGGCATCGACGGTTGCGTCGGCGTTGCCGCCATTGCCGGCATTGCCGCCGGTAATGTTGGTATCCCTGATGACGCAATTCTTTATGGTCGGGCTTGCACCGTGTAGATATACACGGCGCCACCACCGATGGAGTAGCCATCCTCGCCGTTCTGTCCTGCCCCGTTAGCGTCTCGGGCATCAATCGGATTATATGTACCGCCTTTAATGGTAAAGCCGTCGAAGACTGTGTTTTGGGTCGCGCCGGTGTAGAAGACAATCGCGGTGTCAGCGTATCCCGAAGAATCGATAATAGTCGCCGCGACAACACAGGGGTCGTCGGGGTTGGTGCTTGTTACGGTGATTTCCTTGTCGACGACGATGTGGCTGCCGTTATAGACGCCGCTTGCGACCTTGACGATATCGCCAGGCCGAGCTGCCCCGATAGCCGACTGAATGTCGATATAGTCACCGGGGACCGTGATAGTCTGTGGCTGTTCGAACTCAACCGTGACTTTCTTATCCGAATCCATCGTAACGGTATAGCAGGGGTCGGTGGACACAACGTCATTGTTTTCGCTCCATCCCTTGACCCTGTAACTTTCGTCTGGAACGGCCTGGAGGTTCACTTCAGTATTGGCTGCGACGTTATAAGTATCTGGGCTCCCACGGCGGAGCAACTGTGCCGCCCGGACCGGCTTCTATTGTCAACTGGCAGAATTCTTTTACGAATTCAACGGTAACTGTTCTGTCCGAATACATCATGACAGTATTGTTGGAGTCGAGGATTCTGTCGTCATCGGTGCCGGTCCATTTTTTGACCGTGTAGTTCGGGTTGGGTAGCGCCTGCAGTAGTACCCTCGCGTCCTGGTTGACATCATAGACGCCTGGTGACGGATTGACCGTGCCGTTGCCGCCAACCACCCCGATAGTCAACTTGTACGGGGGGACGCCCTGACTGTAATGGTAACCCATATCCACGCGGCTGTTGGGGTCGTCCGGTACTCCATCGACTCTGGTGGTATAAGTGTCCAGACCGAGGCGGCTCGCCAGGTCGCTGCCGGCGTCGATGGCATTACTGTCAACTAACTGGCCGGTAGCCTTGTGACTTAGATAGTACCCGGCTACAAACAACGGGTCGTCGTTAACGTCGAGGTTCGTCGGGTAATTGGGGTCATTGGGGTCAATGTCCCAGTTCAGGATACAGTTCGGGTCAATATAGAAGGCTCGACCAAACATCGGCCTATCCGAGAAGGTGCCAGCCTGGATAAACACCGCTGAATCAAGGACGTGGTCAAGCGTATCAGCGATAGCCAGTTTAATATGGTGTGTTCCGGGGGCTAAATGTAACACTTCGGAGGTGAAGACTGTAGTGAAACCGTCGTATTGGAAGCTGAAGAACGGCCCACCATCACTGGGGTCGTTGTTGTTGTAGAAGGCCGGATGGTTAGCATTCGTCCCTAATGGATTGCCGCCGTTGACACTGTCGACCGACACAGGTGTGGTGGTTCCGGGAATGAAGGCAATGTTCTTGCCGTCCAGGAAGAAGGCAAAGACGTCGTTGAACTGGTATACAAATTCGTTGTATTCCTCGCTGGCGAAAACATAATTGAAAAAGACGTTACCTCCGGTGCTGACGAGATCGAATTCGAGGACGGCCGCATCAAAGGTGTTGGAACCAATCACATCATTGAGGTTGGCATCTCCTGGCGTGTTGTTGTCGGTTGATGTTGCGTCGTTTATGTCGGTGTTTGCTGCTGAAGCTGCACTTCCGGTCGTCAGAATGATGCCGGATTCAATTCCGATACCTGCAGCAAGTCCGCCAACAAAAGTTCCGGCGGCAATCGGGGCACCCGTGTAAGATACATTATAGGCATCTATGCCGGGACCAAGGATTTTGCTTACTAAAACGCTTGCATCGTCTGTGACAGTAATTTGCAGAGAACCGGCCGGCGGCAGAAGCAAGTTGGGGTCGGCCAGGTTCTGGTCCGGCCCGATACTGCTGTAGCTGACATCCACCGTGGAAAGCCTCGGGTAATATTCATAGGCGGTTTGAATGGCAAGCTGGGCGCCCTTATAAGCTAAGTTGCCCCAGATAATACTGTTGATGACGTTAGCATAATTTCCATAAGAGCAATACAGGCCGCCGCCATAGCCGCCGCTGCTGAATCCACTTCCGCTGACTTTGTTGTCCGCGATTGTGCAATTGACTATGTTCGGGTCAGAGTACCAGTTGGCGGAAATACCTCCGCCATCTCTTGCGGCGACGTTTCGGGTTATCAGGCAGTTCTTTATAAGGACTGTATCGCCGGTCGATAGCTCACCTCCATCCGCATCGTGGCTGGAGACATAGATTCCGCCGCCGGAGCCTTTGGTACTGTTATAGTTTATCTGGCAGTCTTCAATCAGGACATCGGCACCGAGGTTACATATTGCACCACCCTGAGCAACTGCACCGGCAGCTTCATTTCTGCTGAAGATGCTTCGGATGATTTTGTTTAAGCCGCCGGCAAAATGCACAGCGCCGCCGCTGTATGCTGAGTTTCCGGCGAAGTTGCAGTTGACAATGTTAGGCTCCGAGAAAGTTCCGTAAATAGCACCGCCGTAGCAGCCGAAATTCTCCCCGAATGTGCAGTTATCAAAGTTGACATCGGCACCAGATCCGACACCACCATATAGCTCCTCCCAATCTGAATATCCGACCGCGACGGCACCGCCGAAACTTGTGACCGATTTATTATTCTCATAACTGCCGGCAACGCTCGGGTCAAAATGGGGTCTGTTCGGGTCGGCTATATTGCTTCTGAACGTGCAGCCAGCGAATTTTACGTTACTGGTCGCCTCGCAAAATACTGCGCCGCCGAAGTTGTCTATTCTATAGCTCAGCGAGGGTTCATCTCTCCCACCGTATGGCTGGTTCAGGCCGCAGATTCCGTTAAAGCCGCCCAGACTGCGGTTGTTGATGAAATTGCAATCTGTAAAAATTGGAGAGCAGTCTATGTCAACGTATACTGCGCCGCCGTAACCGCTGTAATAAGTATAGAACTCAAAGGGCCCATCCTCCCAGGGCGATGGCAAATAATAATTATAATACCAGCCGCCGCCTCTTCCGCCATAGCCGCCTGGGTCCGCAAGAGCATCGCCGCCGTTGCCGCCGTTACCTCCGATGACTGAACAGTTGTTAAAGGTGCAATTTGTGATGATGGGGCTGCTGCCGTATAATACGGCCATTCCGGCGCCGTAGGCGAAGCCTGGCCAGCCGCCGTTGCCGCCATCTGGATGGCTTGTATCGCCGGAAGCGCCGTTGCCGCCGTTATCGCCGAAGAGCGTGCAGTCCTCGATTACACAGTTTTTAATGGTCGGTGATGCGGGATAATAGCCCGACCAATCGCCGCACAAAATGCCGCCGCCGAGTACAATGCCGCCTGACCAGCCGTCATAGTGGTTTTCCGTTGGGTCGCCGTCAGGTTCGGTAAAGCCGCCGCCTCCAAATCCCCTGATGGTAAGACCGTTGAGAATCGTATCCGGTTCAACATCATAAAAACTGAAAGCGGGCCCAACGTTGCCTTCAGGGCCGACCTGCTGTTCGATAACCGTCCTTGCCACACAGCACGGGTCGTCCGGATGGGCACTTGTTATGGTGATGGCTTGATTGTAAATCTCATAACCCCATTGGGTGTAATAAGGCTGGTCTGCTTCGTCGAGAACGATTATATCGCCGTCTCCTGCAGCATCGATAGCAGCCTGGAGCGTTGGATATTCAGCCGGAACGTATAGATACCGCTGCTCATAAAACTGGACATAGACCTCCTTGTTCTTCGGAAATTGGGTCATAGTTACCGTATTAGTGCGACCTGTCGCGTATGGATTGTCAACGTCGCCACTCCATCTGACGGCATACAACGGGTTGTTCGGCGTGGCGACAATATTCACTACCGTATTATAAGGATATATTGGGTAATATCTGGCTCAGGAATAGTTGTACCTTGGCCGGACAAAATGAGAATCCGCAGGTTGGGCAAAATAGTGTCGAATTGGACCGTGACGGTCTTCTTCGAATTCATCGTTACCCTATTTCTGTTGGGGTCATTGGGGTCAAGGAAAGGCACACTATCAGTACCGGTCCACTTTAAAACCTTGCAGTCGGGGTTAGGTATTGCCTCAAGCTTTACCGTTGTGCCCTGCGCGACTGTGTATGTTTTATATGTGTACGTGTTGGGGTCCAACGACGGTGCTTTGATGGTGCCGTTGGGCTCGTTGGGGTCGCTGGGGCCGAGACCAGTGCTCACCGCCACAACGGTTAGCTGGTACGTTTTGACCGGCGCTGCGGCATTGTAGTGGTAGCCCATATCAATCAGGTTTGCGTCGGCGTTATGGTCTGTCCGAGTGGTCGGCGTAAAACCGACATCCGCTGCGAGGTCTGAGGGTGTGTAGCAAGGATCGCCTCTATCTACGCAGTTACTGTCAACTAATTGGCCTGCTGCAATCTGGCTGAGATAGTAACCACATGTAAACAATGGGTCTTCATAGATGTTATCAGACGATATCAGCCAGGGGCCCCACGGGCCTTGTGTGGGTCCCACAAAGACATTAGCGTCACCGCCTTGGAAGTCGCTGTGATGGACATAAATCACTGTCGGGGGATTGTCCGACACGAGCGGGTCTCCTACCGCAATCTGCGGCCCGTATACGGCGTTATTGTTCCACAAAATGCTGTTGTCCATCTCGATAAAGGCGGAGTAACAACTGGCGCCGCCGCCACTGCCGTATCCGGCTGAGACTGTGTTGCCGACAAATGTGCAGTTAGTTAGTGTCAGCTCCGCGTCGAAGTTGCAGGAAATACCCGCGCCATTATTATAAGCAGTGTTTTCAATCATAAGGCAGTTTATGATTTTCTGATTGGCGTCGTAGCCGATAAAATACATCGCGCCGCCGCTACCGCCGGCATCATTTTCTGTAAATGTACAGGTTCTTATCGTCGCTGAGCTGTCGCTGCAGTAGAACCCTGCTCCGTCTCTCGTCGCCACATTGCCGCCTATTATGCTGTTGTTGATATCAATTGTGCTCGCGGGCCCATACACGCCGGCACCGTAGTCAGCACTATTACCCATAGTAATAGTGGGATTGGTTGTGCCGATGACAGAGTCATCAATTGTCAAGTGGGTCCCATCTTCGAGACACATTCCGCCACCCATTAACGCTGTATTATCGCCGATAGTCGTATTATTGTTGACGTCTACGTGAAGTGCGCCACTGCCACTGGAGCGACAGAAGACGCCGCCGCCACGGTTCGTTGCTCTGTTGCCGCTTATATCGCAATTATTAAGTGTCATTGGGTCCGCACCGCGGCTGCGCCAGATTCCGCCACCGTCGTGGCCTGCGATATTGTCTAATATGTCACAACGGGTCAGTGTTGCCCAGCTATTCGGATTGAAATCGAAATAAATCCCGCCGCCATCGTCATTGGCATTACAGGAGCTCACTTCGGTATCGATGATGTCGGCTGAGTAGCTCGAATCCACACTGTAGTAAATTCCACCGCCGTAGGAGTGACCGGCAGAACCGCTATGGCCGTTCGCCGCCCGGCCTGTTCCACCAATCCCACCTGTATGGGAGATTGCCTTACACTGAATAATAACACAATCGGGTATAACCACGCCGCCGCCCTTGGCGCAGTAGATTCCGCCACCGTAGACATCCTTGCAACTGCCGCCGTTGCCACCCCGGCTTAAGTCGTTGGCATCATTGCCGTCGCCGCCGTCGCCGGGTGTACCTGCGATGGCTCTGCAATTTACTATCTGGCAGCTTTGGATAGTCGGGTAGCTGTTATCGTCACAATAAATAGCGCCGCCGTAGGCATGGCCGCTGTCATTGCCATTGCCGCCATCTATTACTCCTGTATTGCCGTCTGCTCCGTTGCCGCCGTTGCCGCCCTGGGCAACGCAGTTGCTAATCACACATTTGAGAATAGTTGGGCTGCTGTCGGTGCAAATTATAGCTCCACCCCTGCTGTCGCCGCCGCTTCCGCCGTTTCCGCCCGGGAAGACACCGTTCAGCCCATCAATACCGCGAATATAACCATTGGTGATTGTGAAGCCGCTTACAACGCTGTTTGGACCCTCACCCCTGTGGAAGTTGAAACCGCGGTGGTACTGGTTCGGGTCATTTGAGTATTGGTTGCCTTGGCAGTCAATAATCGTTGCAGCCGGGTTATCCGGCTTCTCACTTTTTACTGTAATCCTGAGCCCATTGAAATCCAGGTCACGGTTGCCCGGCCCTGTGTAGGTGCCGGGATGAACAACCACTATATCGCCGTTGTTGGAGTCGTCGATAGCCGCCTGAATTGTGCCGTACAACGGCGAAGGTACGTACCGGGTCGCCGGCGGTATAACTATGGTGACAGATTCTTCTGTTGACCAGTCAGTCTCGTTACCAAGCCCATCACGTGCCTTGACCCTGTAGCTGTAGGTAAAGCCGGCAGTTAGGCCGGTGTCTACATATACGGCACTTGTCTGCCAGCCGCTGTCGTTTCCTCCAGGACCGCCGGATGTTTCGTTAAAATCAAAATAGTACCACACGCCGCTCTCATCGGTGGAGTGCCAGGCTTCCATACCTGCCCTAGTAGAAGTGACCATCCTCGGAGGTACCTTCCATCGACTCGGATTAGGCGACGGAGGCAGGTTATCGCCAGCGGCACTGGCGGTGGTGGTCGAAATGGAACTCGACCAGCCCGTCTCATTTTTATGCGGTGATTTGTCGCCAGCCTTGACTCTGAAGCTATAAGTAGTGCTCTCATTATAATCACCGCGCACATACAATGTGCTGTCCTGCCAGCCGCTGCTGAAGTTACTGTCGTTACACTCGAAATAGTACTCCACGCCGCTGTCATCTGTTGCCGTCTTGGCCATCATCGCAATTGTACGCCGACCTGTTGCGTTAGGTTCTATTTCCCATTCGGCTGGATTTGGCAGTGGTGCTGTGCGGTCATCCACAGCCGCGACAGCTTGGGCTAGGTTTAGCCGACCGCCTGAAACGCACAGGCCGGGCAGGGTTTTGTCAACCGAACTTAATAGGGCATCTTTTATCTTTGTGTAACTCAGGCCGGGATTTACCGACCATAGCAGTGCACAGGCACCGGCTACATGGGGAGCCGCCATTGATGTACCAGCCATATAGACGTACCTGCTGCCTGGATATGTGCTAAGGATATCACTTGCGTCGCCATATCCTGCACCGCCGGGAGCTCCTATATCAACCGAAGTTAGGCCGTAGTTAGAGTAGTACGACATCTCGTCCCAGTCGTCGGTTGCCATTACAGATATAATATTAGCCAGATTATAACTCGCAGGATATAGAGAGTATGAGCCATCGTTATCATTTTCTTCGTTACCGGCGGCAGCCACAAAGAGTATCCCTGCGTCGCGAGCTGCGGCAATGACATCGTACTCGGCCTGTGAATAACCGTAGCTGCCCCAGGAGGCATTCATGACCTTGGCGCCTTTGTCAATGGCATACTGAATACCCTGGATGGCTGTATCGAGCCACATATCACCGGCGGAATCGGCGATTTTGACGGCCATTATGCTGACGTGCCAGCAGACGCCGGTAACGCCTCTGGCATTGTTGCCGACGGCGCCAATTGTGCCGGAGACGTGGGTGCCGTGGCCGGCGTCAGCAGAGTTGTCCATCGGGTCACCGTCATTGTCGCCCGCATCGCAGCCGTAAACATCGTCTATATAGCCGTCGCCGTCGTCATCGATGCCATTGCCGGGGATTTCGCCGGGGTTGTGCCACATATTCGCCGCCAGGTCGGGGTGGATATAATCGACACCTGTGTCGGTAACCGCTACGATAACATTACTGCTTCCGGTATTAACATCCCAGGCCTCGGGCGCATCAATATCGGCATTTACAGTACCGCCTGTCTGACCGGTGTTGTTCATCCCCCAAAGGTCGTCGAACCTCGTATCGTTCGGTATAAAGCATAACTTTAACTTGTAGTTCGGCTCGACGTAAAGGATACCCGGCGTCTTTCTGTAAGAGGCAAGTGCTTCTTGTACATTGACGCCGGCTGGTAGTTTCACCACACTCAGACCGGACACCCTCCTGTCAAGCATATTTTTCACGGTGCCTCCACCGGCAGACGTTAAAACCCTCTGCCGGGCAGCGGCCTTTTCGGAAGGAGTTGGGTATTTTTGTGCGTATTCGCTTTCATCGAAGCGAACAATTAGTTCTCCGGACTTATATGATAATTCGTTTGCCTCGTTTGCTGCTGCCGCAGTTGTAAGGGATAACAAAACCAATGATATGACAACTGATATGATGAATGTCTGCCGCTTCATCTTACCGCCTCCACGAACCAAGCGTTAATATTCTGGTACCTACGTCTCATAATACGCCGAGCTACAGATAGCCTTATCATTGTTATTTAATCTTAATTATACAACATTAACGCCTTTTTAATAAACAAATTAGAGATTAGACATTTAGTTATCGGGACTACAAGCATTTTTGCTTGAAGTCTTTTTAACTAAAGTACTTACCAAGAAATCTCTTCTTCAAATGATGAGGGGCCTTACACAAATATAACGTCATTCCAGCCCCGTAACTTTAGAGCCCCTTTTCCAGCGAGGCAACCGCCTGCTCTTCAAACTCATGCTGGATTATGATTGTTGGCTTAACCAGAATCAACAGGATTTTCTCATCTCTGATTTTGCTGCGGTTCTCAAAGAGTCTGCCGATAAGCGGTATCTTACTTAGCACCGGCACGCCCTGTTCTTTTTCAGTTTCGGCGCCCATCTTTTGGCCGCCAATGAGAAGAGTTCCCCTGTCCGGGACGCTGACGCGTGTCTGCGCAATCGCACTTTCCATCGTCGGCACCTGAATCTTGAGGTTCTGCACAGTAGCCCCCGTGCCAACCTGACCAAAAAGATATTCGTCCATCGGCAACTTCACCTCTGCGTACGATGTTGTGATTCGCAGAATCACATATTTCCTGTCGGCACTGATAGTAGGTGTGATGTTTAGAACCACGCCGGGTTGAGTGGTACCAACCGTTGGTAACCACTGAGTCGATATAATACTGCCGGCTCCTACGCCACCAGCGCCAGTGGTCTGATTAATCGTCCAGTTAGATACGTACGCTATCTCCTTTTGGACCCTGACCGTTGCAGACTCGCCGTTAAGCACAGTAACCTTAGGGGCATTAAGAATCTTCGAATCTGTGTGGGCCTGCGTTGCTCTTATGAGGAAAGTCGCCTGAAGGTCATCGAGTATGGAACCATAGCCTCCGCTAACCGTAGCTCCCACGGCTCCTGCTAAGCTTCCTTCTATGTTCGTCGGAGTGGGGGCGGCACCAGCAAGGCTGCTTTGGTAAAGTTGAATAGTGCCGAACTTACCTCCAATGTTGATCACTGGAATATCAAGGTCAATGCCGATTTCTTCGAGGAAGTTTTCGCTGACTATCAGGAACCTCGCCTCAATAGCAATCTGTTCGGTAAGCTGGCGGCGCAGGCCATCGAGCAGTTCTTGGATTTTTTTGTGGTTTGTGGGCGTTTGGTAAACAATTAGTTTGTTTTGTCCGTAGATTCTTATGGTGGCATAGCCGCCCGCTTCATACCAGCTTAGCGGGTCAACGCTCTCCTGTACGAGCTGAACAATATCAGTGGCATTTTGTTGTATTGCGTTGATGCCTACCAGGTCCTGCCTATCATCCCCGGCGACTCCACCGGCACCGCCGCCGGCACCGCCGCCGCCACCACCGCCGCCGCCTCGGCCACCGCCGCCGCCACCGCCGCCAGCGGCACCACCGCCACCGCCAGCACCAGCGGCACCACCGCCCACTGCTACCTCCTGAAGCTGTATCATCTCATAAGCAAAGTTAGCGGCGGCGCCAATCAACTCGGAAACGTCGTAAACCCGCGGCACCATTTCGCCTATCTCCATTTTCTCTATTTTGCCGGGCAGCGACTCCGCAGTGGCGATTGTAATCACGCCGTCTTTGACTGTGTAACCCAGTTTTGTATGGCCACCTGAAACTGACCCCAACAAACGGTCCAGTGCCGTGCCGAGTGGGATCCCAGATATCGGGTCCATATTTATTTCCGTATTCTGGTCGATATCAGCGTTATCGTATAAATCTCCCCACAGCATTACCATCTTCAGTGGCGGTTCTACCGAGCTTTTCAGCCGCTCTATTGCCTGGCTGAAAGGCATTGTCGGCGTAAAGTCCGAAAGGTCGACAACCTCTTCCAGACTTTTGTAAACAGCTTCGTTGGCTGGTTCCTGCCCGATTGCTTCTCTCGGTTTGCGCATGGCGACAATCTCACGCCAATTCTTGGGCAGCCTGAACTCCTGAGCGTACGGAGTTGCCGATTCGCTGGCTTCTTTCAAGATTTCCACTCTTTGTCTGCTTGCTTCCTTCTGAATCTCCAGTTGTTTCTGAAAGTTAATGGTATCATCCAGTGTGTCTTTCAGTGTCAGCGCCTCGTTATTTAATGGGTCTAACGCAAGCAGACTCTCCAGCTGGCCGAGGGCTTCTTCATATCGCTGCTGTTTCATATAAGCCTGGGCATTGCCCATAAGCTCAGTTATCCTTTTATTCCTGTCAGCTTCGACCTGTTCGAGGTACTTTTGTTGTGCTTTTTGTGCTTCTATTTGTTTTTGCTGCTGTAGTTGTATCTGGTTTTTTCCCTGTTCGCTGACTATCTTTTCTCTTAGCTGTTTTATCTGACGGGCATATTCATCAAAAGCGTCCTTTCCGATATGCAGTTGGTTCTCGTCCACGGTTTGCTCGGCCTTTGTAATTATTTCTTTTGCCCCGTCGAAGTCACCTTTGCTTACGCAAGTTTCTGCTTTTGCTATTGCATCGCTTACAAGAGCGTTGGTGTGGCTGCGTATTACATTTCTTCTGCGATTAATTGCTCCAATGTAGCTGCCTTCATCAGTTGTGGTCTTACCAACCTCCGGTATGGCGGCTTGGGCCTCACCGGCCGCAACGGACTCCTCAGCTTTTTCGATAGCCGCTGGCTCGGCTTTGGCGGCAGCCGATTCCTTCTCGACACCCACCGTAGTTGTCTCAGCAGATGGTTGATTAACCTCTTTTTCTTTGACGACTGCTGTCTCGGCTTTGGTGCCAAGCAGCTTATCCTCGACATCCTTAGCGGTCGCCTCGACAGGTGGTTGGTTAACCTCTTTGGATTCTTTTTTAACTTCCTCTTTAACTTCCTCTTTAGCTTCTGCCACTGCTACAGGCCCCGCGGCTTCAGTACCAAGCTCTTTGGTTATCCTGTCAAGCGACTTGGCTATCATCTCCTGTTCTTCCTCGGTGAGGAATTTACTGTCTTTGATATTCTCCAGGCGTTCCTTGGCATCGAGTGCCTTGCCCTGTTTGGCTAATTCATTGGCTGTCCGAATCTCACCTAAAATCCGTTCCTTTTCAAGTGCCGCTGTGCGTGTCTTTTCCAGAAGCTGCTTTAGATTTTCACGTTCTTCGTTTGTCAGGTAATCTTCATAGTCTTGTGCTCGAAGCAGGGATTGTTCCGCGGCTTTGTAGAAACCTCGTTCATATTGTTCGGTGCCGGCCTTAATCCAGTCTTGAGCTACTTGATGTACTATTGCCTGTTTGTTGGTTTCGTTGGCCTGTGGCTGCGACGTTAGCGGAGCAACTGCTATGAGGAACAAGGCCGATATCAAAAAGACCAACCAAGGCTTGCGGCCTGCGTAAATAATTAAAGATTTCACCGTAATCCTCCTGCCTAAGGTTAGGAAAGTTTTCCTATATTCACATCACTTGGCCCCACCCCTTTAAGATAGGGTGTTTACATAAAATAGGATACCTCCAAATCCACTTTTTTGCAAGGGAAAAATGAGCTTTGGCTCCGCCTAAGCTTTATTATTTTTTTTAAGCTTTCGACGTCCTATATTGTCGCGGATGATTAAGCGGCTCCAGCGGTTTGAGTACTGTTACCTGAGTCAATGACACCGATACGTCGAAAAAAATACCTTGTTCAACACAGGCAGAAAAAGGGTCTGATATGTATTTCCAAATCGAGGTCTGCCTTACACCTGCAAAATCAGCCCGGCGAGTTTTGATTTGCCCTATGTTGCTTTTCGGCCAATCATCATATGGTTATTTCCTCCTCACACCTTTGTTGTTATTGCTAAGGACTTTGCCTCGGTTTTTGTCTGTCTATTTTAGCTCGCAGTTCGGTCAATTTATTATTGAACTCTTTGAGAAGCTTATCTTCGAGGTACGCGCGGTTTTTGCTGATGATTACCTCAGCGGTCTCAATGGCTGCTTCTGCTCTATCGATTTCACCCTGCTCCATATAATTTTGGACCTTCACAGCAGCATCATTGACAACCGCACTGGTATAACTTCGCAGGATATTTTTTCTGCGGTTGTTAATTTCGCTGTCATTTAGCGGCTTGGCGGCAGGAGTTGCTCTATTAAGTTTATTGGGCTTCTCAGATGTCTGCTGCTGCGGCCCTTTTTTTGTCCGAGAACCAAGCAATTCATCTTCGATAGCTGTCACAGTAGATTCCAGCAGCTTTTTCTGAGGTTCTGCTTGTGCTGCCGCGGAAAGCTCAATCCTCTGCGTTAAAATGCTGTCTATTTTGACAAGGTAATCTTCCGCAGATTTTCCTACTGGTGCCACCAGTAAACCGCTTCTGGCAACCTCGACGAAGCCTTGCCGGGCCTCTTCAAGCTGGCCGGTAAGATAGAGACCTACGCTGTGGTTATAAAGCTTGTTGATTTCCGTTGTTCGCTGATTCAGTTGCTTCTTTAATTCGATGAGGGTTTCTGCAATCTCATGTCGTTCAGCTTCGGTCAGAAACTCATTATCCTTAAGTTCTTCAAGCCTGGATTTGGCTGTGCCTGGTCGGCCTTGTCCGATTAACGCATTTGCAGCCTTAATTTGTTCTAATATATGCTCCTGCTCGAGTTCAGCTTTATAGGTTTTTTCCAAAGAGTTATTTAGCTGTGCACGCTCGACTGTTGTTAAATACTGCTGGTACTCCACCGCCTGAAAGAGGGACTGCTCCGCCTGTTTGTAGAAACTTCGCTCGAATTGTTCTGTGCCGACCCGTATCCAATCTTGAGCTGCTTGGCGCAGAACTTTCTGTTTTTTAATCTCGTCCGGCTGGTTCGGGTCTGCTTTCAAGACCTGTGCCAGTAGCAGAACCGGCACCAATGCCGCCAGAAAAACCTTTTTGCCCAAAAATCTAATCGGAAATTTTTCGTTGTCCAAAACTAAACTCCATTTAAAGACGACCCGCCCGCGGAAAATCAACGGCACTGAGTGACTCTGATTTGCTGTGTCCGGAACCCTTTCTTGTACAAGTAAATTTCCTGTTTGGCAAGTGAAAAATTTGATTTATGCCGCCCTTTGCGATATTATTTTTCACAAGTTATCCAAGTTATCTGTAAGAGCAGGAGCTGGACATTAGATAATGACCCAAACCCCTTTTATTCTTGCTGTTGAAACCTCCGGCAGAACAGGCTCTGTGGCGATAGCAGACGGCCGACAGGTGCTCGCCGAGGCTGCTTTTTCTGCTCCCATCAGGCACAGTGCGGAGCTTTTTCCCGCTGTTTGTGGCCTTCTGAGCCGTTTTAACAGGCGCCCGGACCAAATCCAACACGTCTATATATCTGTTGGGCCGGGCAGTTTTACGGGCCTGCGGATAGCTGTAACCATTGCAAAAATAATGCACCTGGCAAACGCCGCGAAGATTGTAGCGGTGTACACTTCTGATTGTATCGCCGCCAATGCCGCTGACTATACGCAAGCAAAAGGCAAAAAACTGGAAAAAATCGCAACCATTCTTGACGCCAAGCGAGGCCAATTCTTCGTCGCCGTGTACCAAAACAGCAGCGGCCGGTTGGTAAAAACACTGCCAGATTGCCTGATGACTGCTTCGCAATTCGTCCAGAAATTCGCTGATGCCAATTCCCATAAGGGATGCCCTACGGCAGAGCCTATTTGGCTGCTCGGCGAAGGCTTAGTCTATTATAAGCACCTTTTCAAGGCCCCCGGCATTGAATTCTTAGACAGCAGCTTCTGGAGCCCACACGCCACGAAGGTTCATTTACTTGGTTATAAAATGGCCTGCGAAGGACAATTCGCCGACCCTCTAACACTCAAACCGGTTTACCTGCGAAGACCAATGGGACTTGGCCACGCCTTACGGCCTGAAGAAAAATGGCGTGATTCCTAAGACCTCACACTGCGATTAGTGATAAGTGTGCAAGATATGTAACGCTCCAAAAATCGCGAATTCGCAAACCTGTGGTGAACGAACCTGTCCTGAGTGAAATCGAAGGAGTCGAACCATTGTCAATCTTGAATGCCTCTTGCAAATTATTGGGCAGGGCTTACACTGATGGCCTATGGTAAAGAAATCCACATCCAATTCCAGGAAAACTCCAGCGAGCGGCAAACCATCAGATAACTATATTCCATATGTTTGCGGATTTTAGTACAATGGGCGACAAAATTAGTAAGAAACACTTTGAATTATCGTAATTCGAGGAAGATTTTGATATTACCGTCGAATTCGATATAATTATATTCTCATAATATTCTCATAATATTCTCATAATCATCTCTGTAATATGGACGGGTCGATTCCGGCTGTTATAGTGGAAGATGGTTTTATGACAAAAATATTTTAATAAGGAGAACTGATTATGTAAAATTGCAAGAAGCTGTTTTTCATAGTTTTAATGTGCATTTCAACTAACGCAAGCTTAAAATATTAACTTGTTATGGAAAGGGAATACTATGTTGAAAATGATGAGAATTTGTCTGATACTGGGAATTTTGGTATCGATGGGGTTGTGCGGTGCATCTGCCAACGAAGAGAAAAAGGAAACTCAAGAAAACGTTACAACTATTGATTTTACCAAGTATGACGTCGGCAAGTTACCCGATGGTTTTTCGACTGCTGTTACCGATGGCGGTCAGCCAGGTAAATGGGAAATCGTAGATGCCAATGGCACAAAGGTTCTTGCCCAGACCAACACCGATGAAACCGATGGGCGTTTTCCGCTCTGCGTATATGACGCGGCAAGCATTAAGAACGTCGAAGTTTCGACGGATTTCATGGCTGTTGCCGGCAAGGCGGACCAGGCTGCGGGGCTTGTGGCAAGGTATAAGGACAAAGACAATTATTATATAACCCGTGCGAATGCCCTTGAAGATAATGTACGGCTATACAAGGTCGAATCCGGCAAACGCAAACAAATTGCAGGCGCAACTCTAAAAGTAACCTCTGGTACATGGCACAGTCTTA
>CAVXEF010000049.1:0-10331 GCA_963760535.1 uncultured Phycisphaerales bacterium | reverse complement strand
CAATATTAGGCCGCATTATTGACGAAACAGCCTGCATAGGCTATCCTACGCTGTCCGGACATTATCTTGGCGAATGCGTAACTTTTTTTAGAGAGATTTTTGTTATGCTTAAAAGAACACATAACTGCGGCGAACTTCGTCTAAGTGACGCCGGCAAAAAAGTAACCTTGGCTGGCTGGGTCAAGTCCTATCGCGACCACGGCAATCTGGTATTTTTTGACCTTCGTGACAGAGAGGGGCTTACACAATTGGTTTTCGACCCTGAAACCCAGCCGCAGGCCCACAAACTTGCAAGAACCGTTCGCTGCGAATGGGTCATAGCTGCACAGGGCGTTGTTCAGCATCGCGGCGAAGGCCTCGAAAATCCCAAGCTTCAGACCGGACAAATCGAGGTCGCTGTCGAAAAGCTTGAGATTCTCAGCGTTGCCGAGACGCCGCCAATTGATATTGACGCCGGCGAAAAAACCGGTGAGGAGCTTCGTTTGGCCAGCAGATACATCGACCTGCGTCGGCCCGAAATGCAGCAAAAACTGCATACCCGCCACCGGGTAACCAAGATTGCACGCGACTACTTCGACAAATTAGGCTTCTGGGAAATTGAGACGCCGATATTGGCTAAAAGTACACCGGAAGGAGCAAGAGACTTTCTCGTGCCCAGCAGATTATACAAAAACCGGTTCTACGCACTGCCGCAGTCGCCGCAATTGTTCAAGCAGATTCTGATGGTGAGCGGCGTCGACAAGTACTTTCAGATAGCGAGATGCTTTCGCGATGAAGACCCCCGCGCCGACCGACAAGCTGAATTCACTCAGATTGATGTCGAGATGAGTTTTGTTGACAGCGACGATATTATAGGCGTACACGAAAATTTAGTAGCGAAAATCTGGAAGGAGATTCTCGATGTCGATGTCGCTGTACCTGTGCGTCGGATGTTTTACAAGGAGGCGATGGATGATTACGGTATCGACCGGCCGGATTTGCGGTTCGATATGAAACTAAGAGATATTTCTGACATCGCGAAAGAAAGCAGCTTCAAAGTGTTTACTTCTGTCATAGAAAAAGGCGGGGTCGTAAAAGGGCTCTGCTCGCCGGCGGCGGAAAAATATTCGAGAAGTGATATTGAAAAAACTCTCGCTGGTTTTGTCGCCGATTATGGAGCAAAGGGATTAGCCTGGTTCAAGACCCAAAAACAGGGTGGCAAACTGACTTTAGCGAGTAGTATCGCCAAGTTCTTTAGTCCCGCCCAGCTCAGCCGAATAATCGAGCGTTTTGGTGCAAAGGATGACAACCTGCTTCTGTTTATCGCAGACACCGAAAAGAATGCAAATAAGGCATTGGCTCCGCTTCGCTGCAGACTCGCCAGAGAGTTAAGACTTTACGACGAAAATGCCTTCGAGTTTGTATGGGTAGTCGAGTTTCCTTTGTTCGAGTGGAACGAGGACGAAAAACGCTACGACTCACTTCACCACCCATTTACCGCACCGGTACCCGAAGACCTCCAGAAGCTCGACTCTGACCCTGCGAACATTCGCTCGCAGGCTTACGACATTGTCGTCAACGGGAGCGAAATTGGTGGCGGTAGCATCCGTATCCACGACCCGAAGATTCAACAAAGAGTTTTTGACCTTTTGAAAATCTCAAAGAAACAAGCAGAGGAACAATTCGGGTTTTTTCTAAAGGCCCTGAAATACGGTGCTCCGCCGCACGGCGGCATCGCTTTCGGACTCGATAGACTGATTATGTTGCTGACCGGTACGGAGAACATAAGAGACGTCATCGCATTTCCCAAGACTCAGCGGGGCCAGTGCCTTTTGACCGATGCGCCGAGCGAAGTCGACCAGAAACAACTGGATGAGCTCAACCTGCGGACGCAGAAACACCTGCATGCTATCGAACAAGAGACCGAAGAGAAAAAACAGTAACCAGTGGTAGTTTTCAAGATTATCTTATGAAAAGATATGTGCATAATATCTACCACAGGATTTTAGTGCTTCTGCACCTATCACCACTTTCGCTGGCAGAGAAGTGCAGAATCGCATTCGGTGCCGCTGTTGTTTTTATACTGGCAATCGCCTTGCTTTTGCCGTACCTCTGGATGGGTCAGCTTACCGAAAAAGCCTGTCTCGATGCAGGGCGTGCTATGGCTCAAACACTGCTTAACAGGCACTTCTCCACGGAGCAGCCGCGTAAATCGGCACTTCCACCACTGGATAGTACCGGTGCCGTAATGGACATAAACAATCCCCAGAGCAGATGGGTACGCTTCTCAGAGCAAGGGCAGAAACAACTCCAGCAATTTACCGACGAGCAGAGACAGATGATAGAGCTTCTTAAGGCCGACGGAGCGAGAGACGACCGCATCCTGCTGACAAAAAGGGACGGCGTACTCAGAAGCGATTATGTGAAGGTTTTTAAGGCAACCGACAGTTGTATCAGATGCCATAATCCGCAGGGGCCGGCCAGTCCATTTAGCCGAAACGAGCCCATCGGCGCGGTGGTTGTCCAGTCCCGCGGTCTCGGCGGCGAAATCGGCAAGACAATTCTGATGAACCGTATCTGGATAATTGTAGCAGGGTTAATCGGCGGAGTGGGCGCATTCGTTGCCTTTTACTGGATTACTCAGCGGGTGATACTGAGCCCTATTCGTCAGCTCCGCGCCCTCGCAAATAACGTCGCCGAAGGCAATCTCGGCATCCGAAGCTCAATTAACACCCGTGACGAATACGAAAAACTTGCGAATGCCTTCAACCACATGCTTGACAGCCTGCAGGCAACCCAAGAGAAACTGCGGCAGGCAAATAAACAGCTCGATGACAAAATCGCAGAGCTTTCCGAGCGAAACATCGAGCTGTTCAAGGCCAACAAGGTAAAGAGTGAGTTTCTGACCAACATCAGTCATGAATTCAGAACGCCCTTGAATGCCATACTCGGATTTGCGGAGATATTGAAAGAAAAACCCACCGGCCTCGGCAGTGACAAAATCCAGAGGTACGCTGATAATATAATTACCGGCGGCAAGAACCTGCTTAATATGCTCAATGACCTGCTGGATTTGGCAAAGGCCGAAGCAGGGAAAATGCAACTGCACATCGAAAAAATAACAGTGGAGGAACTCTGCGACGCGATTGTTAAGACCTTCTCGGCTCTGACAAAAAAGAAGAAAATCAAGGTCAAAACGATATTGGACGACAATTTACCTGTCCTGAATACGGACGTCGGCAGGGTCCGCCAGATACTCTATAATTTTCTAAGTAATGCCGTCAAGTTCACCCCCAAAGGCGGCAGGATTGAGATTCGTGCCACGATGCCCGACGAGAAAACTGCCCGAATAGCTATTACCGATACCGGCGGTGGCATCGCCGAGGCCGACAAGGAAAAGATATTCGAAAAGTTCCGTCAGGTCGACGGCTCAATAACGCGACAGTCACCCGGCAGCGGCCTGGGACTGGCCATCAGTAAGGAATTGGCTACTGTACTCGCCGGCAGTGTCGGCTTTGAAAGCGAGTTAGGCAAAGGCTCGACATTCTGGCTCAATATCCCCGTTACACTCGCAAAAGATGAAAGTTCAAACGGCCATGGTTAGTTTCCTAACCACCGTCTCTGCTGATAAACCCTCAACTCGTATCTTCTTGATGGGATTATTTTGGCCGGCGATTATGCTGATAGCGCTATTTTTTACGCCGAGTTGCTTGGCTAAGAAATCTATCAGGCAGTCATTTGCCTTGCCTTTCTGCGGCGGGGCTGAAACCTTAATCTTTACCGTTCCATCCAGTAGACCGCTGATAGCTGTCCTGCTGCTGGCGGGTACGACCTTTACTGAAAAAACCACGCCCCCTTCGGCTTCTCGAATCTTCAAATCAGTCATCGTTCATCAGGTCATGTGTACCGGCTCAGAGGTTTTCCCGCAGGTTTACACCAAGGGCCATTTGCATATATTTTTCGACCTGCTCTGCGAGTTCACCCAATGAGGCGAGCTTAAAGTCTTCGTAATGGCCCGGCACAAATTCACCGTTCAGGGCCTTCTTGAAGACCCTGACTCTTATGATAGACGGCTCGGCATCAGCCTTGCTGAAATTGCTGTCTTTATGTTCGGTAAGCTCAACGCGCCAGTCCTCGCTTATAAAGACCAGGCACTTGCCTGTGAATACCGCTGTCGGAAAATAGTCCCTCAATAACTTCAGAGTTTCCATCTTTATCACATCCTGAGACTACCGGTTAGTTCTTTGATGTTTTTTATTTCTTTGCGAATGCAATATTCTTTTATACCTTCGGCGATTTTTACCGCGCAACCCGGCTCGATAAAGTTGGCTGTGCCTACACCTACCGCCGAGGCGCCGGCGATAATAAATTCGACGGCGTCGGAGGCCGTTCGGATACCGCCCAGGCCAAGAATCGGTATCCTGCGGTCTTTGGCGACCTCATTATAAACCTTATTGACCAGATATACAGCTATCGGCTTTATAGCTGGGCCGGAAAGTCCGCCTGTTTTGTTGGCCAAGGCGGGTCTGGCGGTTTCAATGTCGATGACCATTGCGGTGAAGGTGTTTATCAGGCTGAGCGCATCGGCGCCAGCTTCAGCAGCTGCACGGGCAATTACGCTGATGTCCGTAACGCAAGGTGAAAGCTTGACCATAAGAGGTTTATTCCCTGCTGCTTTTTTTGCCGCTGAGGTAATCTCTGCTGCCTGAGCCGGGTCGGTGCCGAAACTGATGCCGCCTTTAGCAACGTTTGGACAACTGATATTCAGTTCAAACCCAGCTATTGCCTTTTCTGTTGCCAGCCGTTCAACTACCGCCACGTATTCGCTGATTGTTTCACCGGCTACATTGACAAAAACCGGCACCGTGAGCTTTTCAATAATGGGCAATTTCTCTTCTATGAATTTATCCAACCCGATATTGGCTAAACCAATTGCATTAAGCATTCCGGAGTCGGTCTCTACTATCCTTTCGGGAGGATTGCCTTTCCGAGGATTTAAGGTGATGCTTTTGGTGATAAATCCGCCGAGCTGATTTAAGTCGGTAAAGTCAGCCAATTCATCGGCGTAGCCGGATGTCCCCGATGTGGCAAACACGGGATTTGCCAGTTTCAAACCCGCAAAATCAACCGAAATATCAGTTTTTTCTTCCATAAAAGATGAACTGCGAATTATGAACCAAATACCACTTCCTTACTGTCAAAGACAAGGCCGTCCTTGCAGCAGAGTTTGTAAGTTGTTTCGTTCGACCCATTCACTTTGCACTCCACGGGGCAACTCTGGCAGAGGCCGATTCCACAGGCCATCATACGCTCCATACTGACCTGACAATCGATTTTTCTGTCGCGGGCGATTTCAGCTACCTTTGCCAACATCACCTCAGGGCCGCAGGCATAAATTATCATGTCTCTGGCGGTTACTCCGCACTGCTTCAGCCAATCCGAAAAACACCCAGTAATGGGGCCTGCAAATCCTGCTGAGCCGTCGTCCGTCGCCATAAATGATTGTACGCCATATCTGGCGAACTCCGCCAATGAAAACCCGACTTCCTGCGCAAGTTTGTCCAGTGGCTTTCCAAAGGGCAGTTCCTCCTTTGTTTTTGCACCTGCAAACACAAATACCTCGGTGGTCGGGCAATCGGCTGTCAGAACCTTCGCGAGGTGGATTAAAGGGCCGGCACCCATTCCGCCGACTATCAGCAAAGCTGTTTTTTTATCCGCAGGCGTCGAAAAGCCATTGCCCAATGGCCCGATTACACTGACCGAATTACCGTTTGCCAATGTTGACATCCGCAAAGTTGCCGGCCCGACAACACGATAAAGAATTTCCGCAACGGTCTTATCGCCACTGGCGGTAACGTCACAGAAACTGAAGGGTCTTCGCAGCAATATCTTTCGTCCAGATGCGTCGAGTAGGTCCTGTGGTATTTTTTCCGCTGTCGGAAGGGCGGCCTTGCTCAGGTCTAATTGGGCGAACTGTCCCGGCCTGGTCCGGGAGAAGGCTTTTGCTCCGGCACCGGTAAACTCAAGCCCAAGCCGAAAAAATCGCCCCCTGATTTGCTTATGGCTGCAGACAATTGCTTCAAACGGTCCTTTGTCTGCCTTTGTCTTAACTGTCTCTTGTTCATAGTTCATGGTTCATTGTTCATAGCTTATACGAATAACACAATGTACTGAAAAACCCTCGTCAGTCAAGCTAATAAACCTCCGGGATAGCCTCCTCTGATGTTTGTGAGTTTTGCTTTGACCCAGATATAAATTTGCCTTACCATATCTGCGGCGTTATGGTTTGCGATGATTTACTTAAATAGCAGGGGGTGCGGGGATTATGATTTATCGCACATACGGCTCAACCGGGGTTGAAGTTTCTGCTGTAGGTTTTGGTGGGATGCGTTTTGATGAAAAGGACTTTGACTCCTGTGCCGCGCTGGTCAAGGCTGCGTATGATGCCGACATAAATTATTTTGATACCGCACCGGGCTATGGCGAATCGGAGAAAATCTTCGGTGCCGCCTTCAAACAGATGAAAAAGACCCGCTCCAAAAAGCCTTTCTATGTCTCCACAAAAAGTATGAAGGATGAGCCCCGAGAGGTTCGCAAAGACCTTGAGACATCACTAAGAAGAATGAACCTCGATTACATCGATTTCTACCATTTCTGGTACGTTCTTTCGCTCGATGAATACCAGCGGAGAAAAGCTAACGGCATCCTTAAGGAATTTGAAAAACTAAAAAACGAAGGTCTAATCAGGCACATTTGTGTCTCGACTCATATGACCGGCCCCGACATCGGCAAAATGCTGCGAGACTATCCATTTGAAGGTGTCCTGCTCGGTTATTCGGTTATGAACTTTGCGTATCGTGAGGCTGCTCTTGAGACAGCCGCCAAACTCAATCTCGGTGTCGTTATTATGAACCCGCTCGGCGGCGGAATCATACCCGCAAAACCCTGAAAGATTCGCCTTTGTAAAAACCAAGCCCGACGAAACCGTGGTTGAAGGGGCGCTGCGATTTTTGCTTAATGACCGCCGCATCACAATCGGGCTTGTCGGCTTTAGCAAACAAAAGCACATCGAAGAAGCTGTCAGCGCGGTCGAAGGGTATAAGCCGATACCACAAAAAACCATCAAAAAGATTCGTGCAGCTTTGAATGAATCTTTCAATGAGCTTTGTACCGTCTGCAGATACTGCGACAAATGTCCGCAGGGTGTAAATGTGCCCAAACTTATGGATTCCTACAATTATTATGTCCTTACCGGTAAGGCCGCCGATGTAATTTTTCGTATGGAGATGCATTGGGGCTTTGAACTCGGGGATGATTTTCTGCAGGACTGCACCGAGTGCGGCCAATGCGAAGATGCCTGCACTCAAAAGCTGCCTATTCGTGAGAGATTAAAACTTCTCCGGCAAATGGTCAAAAAACACCTTTCCTCTAAATGACCCAGCGGTGGTTCCGGGATTCGGGGTAAGATAAAAAGTAAAAAAGGCTGGAAAAATGGTTGCATATCACTAAAATGGTCGAACCTATGAGATTTATACTGATAGATAAGGTTGTTTCGCTGGAGGTGGGCAGGGAAATAAAGACGGTCAAGAACGTGTCTTTGGCTGAGGAATACCTTGCAGACCACTTTCCGACATTTCCGGTGCTGCCGGGCGTGCTTTTGTTAGAGGGATTGGTTGAGTCGGCGTCGTGGCTCGTTCGAGAAACAGAAAATTTTGCCCACAGTATGGTCTTGCTTGAAGAGGCAAGAAATGTAAAATACAAAAGCTTTCTGGCGCCGGGCGGGCAAATAGAATATACCGTTACGGCCAGGACAATAGAGGAGAAGACAAGCAGTTTCGCCGGGTTCGGCGTATCGGACGGGGAGCAGATTGTGGAAGCAAAATTCGCTTTGAGGCACTTTAATCTGGCTGATGAGGACTCAACAATGGCGGCGGTAGATGCCAACATAATCGAAAATATGAGGAAGCGATGGAAACTGTTGCGGCCATGAATCGTGATAAATACTAAAAGGAATGCCGGAGGTAAGAACAATGGCAATGAGTCGGGATGAAATTTTCGGGGAGGTTCAGGAAGTGTTGGTTGATGCATTAGGGGTGGATGATGATGAGATTACCGGTGAGGCAACGCTGATGGGAGACCTGGGAGCGGAAAGCATCGACTTTCTGGATATAGTGTTTCGACTGGAAAAGGCGTTCGGGATAAAAATCCCGCGTGAGGAGCTGTTTCCAGCTGAGAGCCTGATGAATAATCCCGAATTTGTCAATAACGGCAAATTGACCGAGGTGGGCCTGGTTCAATTGCGGGAGAAGATGCCGCATACCAACTTGGCTGGTTTTGAGGATGACCCTGACATCAACAAATTGGGTGATTTGTTTACCGTTGGGGCAATCGTGAACTACGTCGAGGGCAAGCTGAACTCCGCATAATTTTGTTCACCGCAGCTGATGCAAATTGCATACGGTGTGTGCGGTACAGTAACCACAGTATCTCAAATGCGCTGGATATGGATAGACAAGTTTGTTGAATTCCACAGCGGGCAACGTGCTGTGGCGATAAAGAATGTTACGCTCGCTGAGGAGCATCTGCACGACCATTTTCCGGGTTTTCCTGTTATGCCGGAGACGCTGTGCATTGAGGCGATGGCGCAGACGGCGGGTATACTTGTCGGCGAAGCAAAAAATTTCGAGGAAAAGGTCATCCTTGCGAAGGTCAAAAAGGCGGTGTTTTTTGACTATGTCAAGCCGGGCGACACGATAAAATTAGAAGCCCAAATCGAATCCATCACAGACGAGGCTGCAAGTACAACCGGCAAAATCAACTGCAATGATAAGCTGATTGCCGAGATAGATTTGATGTTCAGCCATATAGACAAAAATCTTGCAGGTAAGGAATTTCCTCAGGAAAACTTCGTATTCACCGATACATTCAAATCGCTGATGCGGGGAGCTGCCTTCGGCAGTTGACCCGCCTTCAGTGAGCTCACTATTGACTATTGACTGCTGGTTATTGATAATCGCGAAAAATATCAGGAAACGATAAATAATCAGCAGGGAAAATCAATAGCAAATATGAGTTCATCTCGCGTAGTGGTTACCGGCCTTGGAGCGGTAAGTCCCCTCGGATTAACTGTTGCTGATATGTGGGAGGGTCTGCTTGCCGGCCGATGCGGGATTGGCGAAATTACCGCCTTTGACCCCGTGGGCTTTAGCTGCAAGTTGGCGGGGCAGGTGCCGGACTATAAGATTCAACAGTATGTGCCGAAGGCTGTTCGCAAATCCACCAAGTTGATGTCGAGAGATATTGAACTGTCGGTCATAGCGGCGAACGAAGCGTTTGTCAGCAGCGGACTTGTCACAAAAGGCATCGACCCTGAGAATGTCAACATCGAGCCGACACGTATGGCAATCAATATTGGCTGCGGGCATTATAAGCTGCGATTTGGTCGAGATTTCGCCGGCGGTGGCGGCAAGTGTTACTGATGGGAAATTCGATATCCACAAATGGGGCAAAAAAGGAATCGAGCTGGTAACGCCTCTGTGGCTGTTGAAATATCTGCCGAATATGCTGGCCTGCCATATCGGTATTATTCACGATATTCAGGGGCCGAGCAACACCATCACGTGTGCTGAAGCGGCTGCCCATATCGCCATAAGTGAAGCGGCCCAGATTATCGCTCGCGGCGATGCTGTCTATGCTCTTGCCGGCGGCGCTGAGGCAAAAGTAAATCCGATAATTATGATTCGGCAGTGTCTGCTCAAACGGGCCACGACCGAAAATAATGATGACCCTGCCGGTGCGTGCAGACCTTTCGATGCCGACGCGAAAGGCTCTGTCTTCGGTGAAGGAGCTGGGATGCTTGTGCTGGAAGACCTCGAAAACGCCCAAAAAAGAGGCGCGAAAATTTATGCTGAGATAGCCGGCTCCGGTCAGAGCAACAGCATAAATCCCGTATACGAATGGCTTGAGCCGGATGGTTTCGGATTGCAGATAGCGATAGAAAAAGCGATGGCGGAAGCAAAAATAAAACCGGCGGATTTGGATTTGATTATCCCGCACGGAACAGGGATACCATCTGATGACCTTGCGGAGACGAAGGCTATCGAGGCGGCTCTGGGTAAATCAGCTCGCGAGATTCCGGTTTGGCCGACCAAAAGTATGCTGAGCAATACGGGTGCAGCAAGCGGAGCGCTCGATGTTGTGGCTGCGGTTTGTGCTATGGAGGAAGGAAAGATACCTGCTGCGAAAAATTGCGACAAAAAGGCCGATGGCTGTAATCTGAATATCGTAAAGCAGCTGCAACAGAAAAAAATCCGTTATGCCCTGTGCTGCAGCTATACATACGGTGGACAAAC
>CAVXEF010000048.1:0-32539 GCA_963760535.1 uncultured Phycisphaerales bacterium | reverse complement strand
TTGAAAAAATCGATTATCTTGTGTCAAACCATGCCGAACAGGACCATTCCGGTGCAATACCGGATGTGCTGGGACTTTTTCCGGATGCAAAAGTTGTTACAAACGAGAAGTGCAAGAATATGCTTATCGACTTGCTCGGGATTGACGAGCAAAAATTTATAACCATTGAAGATGGTCAGGAACTGTCGCTCGGCAATAAGACTCTTAAATTTATCTTTACACCCTGGGTGCACTGGCCTGAAACTCTGTCAACTTATCTGGTGGAGGATAAAATACTGTTCTCGTGTGACTTTTTCGGCTCGCACCTGGCAACGAGCAGCTTGTTTGTAGAGGATGAAGCGGTCGTTTATGAATTAGCCAAGAGATATTACGCCGAGATAATGATGCCATTCCGGCCGGCTGTAACAAAGAATCTTGAAAAAATAAAGAATCTGCAAATAGATATGATTGCTCCCAGTCACGGCCCTGTTTACGACAAGCCGAAGTTTATTATCGATGCTTATAAAGACTGGGTGGGTGAACGGGTAAGCAATGAAGTGGTTCTTCCGTACATCTCGATGCACGGCAGCACCAGAAAAATGGTCGAGTACTTCGTAGATGCCCTGATTGAAAGGGGTATCGCGGTTAAGCAGTTCAATCTGGCGGCAAGTGACATCGGTAAACTTGCAATATCGCTCGTCGATGCGGCTACAGTTGTGATTGGCTCTCCAACGGTTTTGACCGGCGCACATCCTTTGGTTGCGTATGCCTGCGTTCTGCTAAATGCCCTTAGGCCCAAGACTAAGTTTGCTTCGATTATCGGTTCTTTCGGCTGGGGCGGTAGAATGACAGAGCAGATTACAGGACTGATTGGCAATCTCAAAGTGGAAATCCTTGAGCCGGTGATAGCAAAGGGCTATCCTAAAGATAATGATTTTACAGCACTTGAAAATCTCGCTGATAAAATACTGACGAAACACAAAGAACTCGGAATTGCCTAACATCAATTTATATGAAGGGGAAATACTATGGCAAAGAAACTTGAAATCTACAAATGTATGCTCTGTGGCAACATTGTTGAAGTGCTTCACGGCGGCGACGGCGAACTGGTCTGTTGTGGTGAGCCGATGAAGAACCTTGCTGCAAAGACCGCCGATGAGGGTAAGGAAAAACATGTGCCCGTGATTGAAAAAATCAGCGGCGGTTACAAAGTAAAGGTCGGCAGTGTCCCTCATCCTATGGAAGAGAAACATCATATCGAATGGATTGAGCTGCTTGCAGATGGTTTGGTGTATCGAAAATGCCTCGACGCCGGTGATAAGCCGGAAGCGGTATTCAGCGTCGAAGCGGCCAAAGTAACTGCGCGTGAGCACTGCAATATCCATGGATTATGGAAAGGATAGTAAAAATGATAAGTAAAAAGATGGAAAAAGCTCTAAACGAGCAGATTAATGCGGAGATGTATTCGGCATATTTGTATCTGTCGATGGAGTCGTATTTTAGGTCGCTTAATTTAAATGGTTTTGCCAACTGGATGAGAGTCCAGGTTCAGGAAGAGCTGACGCATGCAATGAAGATTTATGACTTTGTGAATGAGCGGCGAGGCAGAATTACATTGAAATCAATAGCGGCTCCTCAAACTGAGTGGGAATCGCCGTTAGCCGTTTTCGAGGCCACATACAAGCACGAACAAAAGGTAACAGGACTGATTAACGAACTTGTAAACCTGGCTGTTAAAGAAAAAGACGACGCAACAAATGTTTTTCTGCAGTGGTTTGTCAGTGAGCAGGTCGAAGAGGAATCTTCCGCTAATAAAATAGCTCAGCAACTGAAAATGATGGAAAAAACGCCGGCAGAGATGCCTAAGCTTGACCATGAATTAGGACAGAGGGTATTTAAACCATCTGCATCGTAAGGAGAATGACGATGAGTATTACTTTTAACGCATTTGAAATCCTGGAAATGGCAGAGCAGATTGAAAGAAATGGTGTAAAGTTCTACCGCAAAGCAGCTCTGAGTGTCTCTGACCGTCAGATGCGACAACTATTTGAAGGGCTTGCCGACATGGAAGTAGAGCACGGGAAGATTTTCGCAGGCATGAAGAAACAACTTTCAGATGAAGCTCGGGAGACGGGGGTCTTTGACCCTGAAAACGAGACGGCTTTGTACCTGCAGGCGTTTGCCAACGGCCATGTCTTTGACTTGAGACAGGACCCGAGCACACAGTTAAAGAGTACTGAAAGTGTAAAGGATATTTTGAAACTGGCTATCAGTGCAGAAAAGGATTCTATTGTTTTCTATCTCGGCCTGAGGGATTTTGTTTCTGTCAAAGCCGGCAAAGACAAAGTCGATGCAGTAATCAAAGAGGAGATGGGCCATATTGCCGTTTTGAATCAGAAATTATCGGCTTTGGAGTAGCGAAGTAAGGCGTCCGCAACCCCCCGCCCGCAGCCGAGTCTGCTCAGAGGATGCAAATGCTGGATTTGGAATCGCTGTTTAATTTGAGTTACGGTATGTGCGTAGTCAGCTCGAAAAGGATTGATAAACTCAATGGCTGCATCGTCAATACCGTCTTTCAAATCACACCTGAGCCGCCGATGATAGCGCTCAGCATCAACAGGGAGAACTTGACTTATGAGTACATTATTGAGAGCAGAGTTTTTGCCGTATCCATTCTTGCTGAGGGCGCGCCCCTCGAATTTACACGCAGGTTTGGTTTTAGCTCCGGCAAAGACGTGGACAAATTTCAGGGTGTTAATTATAAAATCGGCATAACAGGTGCTCCGATTATTCTCGATAACACCGTGGGGTTTATTGAGGCTGAAGTTACCGATGCGATTGATGTTGAAACACATACGCTTTTTATCGGCAAAGTTGTGGCTTGTGAAACCATTGATGACAGCAAAGTACCGATGACATATACGTACTATCGCGATGTTAAGGGCGGCCGAACACCCCGGACAGCAGCAACTTACATTAAAAAGAAATCGAAAGGAAAACCGGTGCGAGGAGACAAAGAAATGAAAAAATACAAGTGTTTGATATGTGGTTATATTTACGACCCGGCTGTTGGCGACCCTGACAACGGCGTTGCAGCCGGTACCGCCTTTGAGGATTTGCCCGATGATTGGGTCTGCCCGGAGTGCGGGGCCGGTAAGGATGATTTTGAGCCGATTTAACAGGCAAAAAAGGCCTTGAGCTGTGAAAAAAGGCGGTTTTTCCGTTTTCTTGAAATTTTTTTAAAAACTAATTTTTTTCTTGAACAAAATGCTAAGTAAGACTATAATAGTCTTAGATAGTAATAGTGGCTTTAATAGGCGGTGAAAGATGGACGTATTGCGTAGAAATACAGATTACGCGCTGCGTATGATGGTCGACCTTGCGAGCCATTTTAATGGACAGTTTATTTCGGCCCGAGAGTTGGCGAGTAATGGAAATTTTTCATACCAGCTCGGATGCAAGATACTGCAGGAGCTTCACAAGGCTAAATTAGTTAAAAGCAATATGGGGACCAAAGGCGGATTTGCCTTAAACAGGAAGCCATCAGAGATAACTTTAAGGGAAATTATAACCGTTATGCAGGGCGGTATCAGGCTCAACAGCTGTTTACCAGACGGCGCAGGCTGTGAATTTGAACCTCTGTGTGAGATAAATACCAAGTTGGCTTGTCTTCAGCTCTATGTGGATGGTTATCTTGGTGGGATTACGCTGGAGGAAGTGCTGTGGAGCCGGAGCAAATCGATAAATGGATTTTATCTAAAGGGAGAAAAATGAACCGTGCAAAAAGAGATCGCAAGTACGCTGGGTGCCTGTACAGGAAAAAGTCAGGAACTGGTTTCTCTGATAGAGTATTCACACGATTCGATAGTCAGCAAGACTATACTGGATACAGCAGCCGGTACGATTACACTTTTTGCTTTTGATAAGGGGCAAAAATTAAGTGAACATACCGCTCCTTACAATGCGGTTGTACAGGTTCTTGACGGGTCGGCCAAGCTGACAATAGGCGGTGAAGATGTAAAGGTTTTAGCCGGTGAAATCATCATAATGCCGGCCAATGTACCACACTCTGTTACTGCTGAGGAAAAATTTAAAATGCTGCTGACAATGATTCGAGCATAAATTAAAAGCGAGCAGCCCAAGAGCACGCAGGTGTATTATGCTTAGATGTCCGGGACAGGACCAAAGGTTTTGGAAGCCGGAAGATATTTTTGATGTAAAGTGTCTTGGCTGTGGCCAGCCTGTAGAGTTCTTTAAAGATGAGCCGAAACGGAAATGCCGAAACTGCGGGCAAACGGTATTTAATCCAAAGATAGATTTAGGCTGCGCCCAATGGTGTCAATATGCCGAACAATGCCTGGATATTATGAAAAAATCCGGTGCCCAGGCTAAGGGGCCGGAATTTTCAAAATGAAGGGTTTTGAAATAGCTATGCGAAACATTGTGAAGATAGATGAGGAAAAATGTAATGGCTTGAAAATAGCCTTTGAAGATGTTACGGTGGATTTGCACGGCAATGTCAGCCGGAATGGGACAGTAGAAGCTTGACGCCTGATTTGCAGGCACCGATTTTTATTGGGCAGGGAACAAATGATGACTAAAAGACCGCGCAAAACTAAAGCTAAGCGTAACAGGTGGTCCCTGTCCACCAGGGCGGTGCATGCCGGCGAGCCGAGAAGAAAATATGCGGATTCGATTACGACCCCCATTGTTCAGACTTCCACGTTTACGTTCCGGGACAGCAAGCACATCGAGGATTATACCAAGAAGGGAATGGAGCATTTCGAGTACGGCAGATACGGCAATCCGACGGCCCAAATCGCCGAGAGGCGACTGGCTGACCTTGAAGGGGCGGAGGACTGCGTTGTCTTTACCTCCGGAATGAGCGCAATAACCACGACCATTCTTACTCTGGTCAAGTCCGGCGACCACATTGTCATTACCGACGACAGCTATAAAAAGACGCTCGAATTCTGCAAGTCTTACCTGAAACAGTTCGGAATCGGATGCACAATTGTCCCGTTCGGAGACTACGGGGTCCTCGAAAGGGCTATAAAAAAGAACACGCGACTTATATTTTCCGAGTCGCCGACCAATCCTTATTTGAATATCTTTGACCTTGTCAAACTCAAAAAGATTGCGAAGAGACATAAGGTTCTGACGCTTATAGACAGCACATTCAGCACCCCCTTTAATCAAAGACCCCTCGAATTCGGCATAGACCTTGTTCTGCACAGTGCAACAAAATACCTTGGGGGGCATAATGACATCCTGGCCGGTGCGGTACTCGGCAGGGAAAAATTGATTGAAAAGATACGCGACCTGCATAAGTCGATGGGAGGCCTTATTGACCCTCATTGCTGTTATCTTCTTCTGCGTGGCCTTAAGACGTTTCCCCTGCGGGTGGAAAGGCAGAATGAGACTGCGTTGAAGATTGCCGAATTTCTCGAGGGTCATCCGCGTGTGAAAAAAGTCTATTATCCGTTTCTGAAAAGCCATCGTCATTATAAAGTAGCAACTGAGCAGATGGCCGGCGGCGGCGGGGTTGTTACATTTGAAATAAAGGGAAATCTCAATAACGCAAAGCGATTTTTGGATGCCTTGAAACTATGCTATATCGGCCCGAGTTTAGGCGGCGTTGAAACGCTGATAACTCATCCTGCGATGGTGAGCTATTATGATTACTCGCGGAAGCAGCGTTACGAGATAGGAATCACCGATACCCTTTTCAGACTCGCGGTCGGAGTCGAAGATGTTGAAGATTTGATTGATGACCTGGACCAGGCCTTGAGGAAGTAAAAGTTGCTTTTGCATCTAAGGGAGATTAGGCTGGGGTTTGAGTGGTGCGATTTACATTTGTTCTGGTATAGGGGGTGTTTACTATGACCAGTTTCGCTATATTGATACTGATTAATTTCTGGGCCACAGTGGTCAAGATGTCGCCTTATCTATTGTTTGGCTTCTTTGTAGCGGGCATTCTTGCGGTTCTTCTCTCACAGGAGCTTGTGGAAAGGCATCTCGGCGGCACCGGCTTTTGGCCGCTGTTGAAAGCCTCACTTTTCGGTGTTCCTCTTCCTTTGTGCTCCTGTGGCGTCATTCCGGTATCAATGTCACTGCACAAGCACGGAGCAAGCAAGGGCTCCACGATAGCATTTTTGTTGTCGACGCCTCAAACCGGCGTTGATAGTATTTTCGTAACACTTAGTCTTCTCGGCCCTGTCTTTGCGATTTTTCGGCCTATCGCCGCCTTTGTGACCGGCATCGTTGGCGGCGTTTTCGTTGATATGTTTGACCGAACTGCGAAAAGCGGTGGTCAGCCGCCGTCGAAATGTACCGACACCTGTTGCGGGGGCGGAAAGACCGGAAAACTTATCAACGGTTTAAAGTATGGCTTTGTAACACTGCCTCGTGACATCGGCAGGGCTATGCTCGTGGGGTTGGTTGTTGCAGCGGCAATTTCAGCCCTTGTTCCGGATGGCTTCTTCGCCGACAAACTCGGTACCGGCATTGTCCCGATGCTTGTTATGATGGCTGTGGGCATACCGATGTATGTTTGTGCGACGGCCTCGGTGCCGATAGCGGCAGCGCTTATTTTGAAGGGAATAACGCCGGGGGCGGCGATGGTATTTCTTATGACCGGCCCTGCCACGAACGCCGCATCGTTCGTAACCATCTGGAAAATTTTGGGAAGGAAAACCGCGATTATCTATCTGGCAACCGTGGCTGGGTGCGCTCTTGTCAGCGGCATTTTACTCGATTATATTGGAGCCGGCGCCCACTTTGGGATAGTCAGCCGGCCCCACTGGATGTTGCCTCGGTCTGTCGAATACGCATCGGCTGTTGTGCTTCTGACCATCCTGATATCTGCGACGCTCCGTAAAAAAGACGAGTCAGGCAACGTGGCACCTGGAAATTGAAGCGGCAGAACAACCGGCTAAACATTATGCGGACGATGGTAAACAGATTATAATTTACGTTCAACGCCGAAAAGGTAATGTTTATGAATAGCAGTCTTTTTTTAGAAGGCATAGTTGTAGGTTTTTTGATAGCCACGCCTATAGGGCCGATTGCTGTGCTATGTATACAGCGAACCTTGAATCAGGGAAGGATTCACGGAATAGTTTCGGGGCTGGGAGCGGCTACTGCGGATGCCATTTATAGCTTCATTGCAGTCTTCGGCCTGACATTTATTTTAAATTTTCTGGCTAAAGAACAAATGTGGCTCCGTCTCGGCGGCGGTATATTTCTTTGTTACATGGGGCTGAGGGTTTTTCGGTCAAGGCCGGTGCAACGAACCACTTCAGGAAATAATATCAGTTATGTTGGTAATTATGTATCCGCGTTCTTTCTGACGCTCGCAAATCCGGCAACGTTTCTTGCTTTTGCAGCAATATTCGCTGGCTTAGGATTGGTGAGCGCAGCCGGGCATTATATGTCGGCTGGCCTGCTAATCGCAGGGGTGTTTGTTGGCTCCGGACTTTGGTGGCTTACACTGAGTGGCATCACAGGCATATTTCTGAAAAAACTGGGTTATAGCAGACTGGCATCGCTGAACAAAATTTCCGGCATAATCATCGCAGGTTTCGGGTTATTTATCCTTTTGAGTCTGGGAATGTGGAAAGCATAGTACGCTTAACACATTGCCTGAGGCTTAGAATTTGAATTGGTCTTTGAATACGGTTTTGAAATCGTAGACGTCGTTGAAGTCCTCGATGGAATCGGCAGGTTGGGCGCTCATCCATTTGTGTTTTATCAGCAGATAAACAATTTCGCCGAAGTCGCGTGTCGTTTTGATGTTCCAGTTATTGAGCACGAGCATTGTGAGTCTGCCCCATTTTTCAATTGCTAATTGTTTTAGTCCCTCGCAGAGGGTTTGCCCACTGACATGACTGGGCTCGTCGACGAGTTTTTTTACCGTGTAGCTAAGCCCGTCATAAACGAAGTGCACAGCGCCGGGACTGAATCGCCCGTCGCTTCGGGCAATTTTTTCGAGGCTTTCTTTCATTAGCTAACTCTTTGTCCAGGTCTTGCTCCTGCGTCCGCCGTAAGTATAAAGATGTCTTTTCCGCCGCTGCCGGCAGCGAGTATCATACCTTCAGACAATCCGAACTTCATCTTTCTCGGCTTCAGGTTGGCCAGGTAGATTACGATTTTGCCGACCAATTCATCGGGTTTATATGCCTGGGCTATGGCAGCCAGCACACTTTTTCGCATTCCGCCTGCATCCAGTTCCAGACGCAGCAGTTTATCGGCACCCTCGACGGACTCGGCTTTTACTATTTTTGCGATTCGCAAATCGATTTTTGCAAAGTCATCGATTGTACATTCGGGTGCTATCGGCTCAGCCGGGACTGTTGTCGGCTGAACTGCTTTGGTTTCTTTGCTTTCTTCCATCATTGCATTCACCTGTTTTTCATCAATCCTTTCGAACAATCGTTCAAATTTATTTATTTTGCAGTTGACTAATGGCTTTTCCACGTCTGCAAACGTCATGGCCTTGACATTTAAGAACTTTTGTACCTTTTCGGCAAACCTGGGCAGTATAGGTTTTAGGTAAATCGTAAGAATACGTACAGCGTTTATTGCAGCCGTAAGAGTTGCTCTGGTTTTCTCCAAATCGGTTTTTACGGTTGCCCAGGGCTGATTCTGCTCGATATACCGGTTTGCTTCGTCGGCCAGGGCGTTAATCGTTCTGACCGCAGCGGCGTAATTGAGATTCTCGTAGTTTTCCATAACCTGTTTTTTGGCAGCAGCAAGTTTATTGATTAATTCTTTTCCCTGCTGGTTTAGTTGGCCGAGCTGAGAGTCAAGATTTTTTGTCAGCATTGGGCCGCAGCGTGAAGCAAGATTGGCGAATTTACCGACCAAATCGGAATTGGTTTTGTTTAGGAAATCTTCCGACGCTCAAATCTATATCGTCGATGCTGTCGGTTAATTTGCTTGCGTAGTAGTATCGGAGGTATTCGGGATTAAGATGCTTCAGATAGGTGCTTGCTTTAATGAAGGTTCCGCGTGATTTGCTCATTTTTTCGCCGTTGACGGTCAGGAAGCCGTGTACGAAAAGCTTGTTGGCGGTTTTGAAGCCGGTTGCCGATGAGCATTGCGGGCCAGAAAAGTGCGTGAAAATACGTAATGTCTTTGCCGATGAAGTGATAAAGCTCGTATTCGGGGCTATTCCAGAGCTTGTCGAAAGTCCAGACCGTTTCTGTCGCAGTAGTTTTTTGCCGAGGCCATATAACCGATGGGAGCATCCAGCCAGACGTAGAAAAATTTATTTTCTTCTCCGGGTATTTTGAAGCCGAAATACGGGCCGTCGCGGGAGATGTCCCAGTCCTTCAGGCCCGCCTTGAACCACTCATCGAGTTTGTTGGCCACTGACTTTTGGGTGTACCCTTTGTTGATTAGGTCTTTGAGTTTTTGTTCGTAATCGGAGAGTTTGAAAAAGTAGTGTTCGGATGTCTGCAGGGTCGGTTTGCGCTGGCAGGTTGCGCAACGAGGATTGATTAGGTCGGTGGAGCGATATGTTCCGCTGCAGACCTCGCAGGAGTCGCCGTATTGGTCTTCGGCGCCGCACCTGGGGCAGGTGCCGCGAATGTATCTGTCAGGCAGAAACATTTTGCAGTTTTCGCAATAGGACTGCTCGATATTTCGTTTGACGATTGAGCCGGCTTTGTTGAGCGAATTGAAAATAAGCTCGCTAAGACGTTTATTTTCCGGCGAATGTGTTGTGTAATAATTATCGCATTCTATGAAAAAGCGGTCGAAGTCTGTTTTATGCTCTATATGCATGCGTTCGATTAGCTGTTCGGGGGTTATCCCAGCGGCGCGGGCGCTTATCATAACAGGGGTGCCGTGGGTGTCATCGGCGCAAAAGTAGAGACACTCGTTGCCGCACATTTTCTGGAAGCGGACCCAGATATCAGTTTGAAGGTATTCAACAAGATGTCCGATGTGTATTGGGGCGTTTGCATAGGGCAGAGCTGATGTTACGATGATTTTGCGAGGCATGTCGCACCCTTAATGATTATTGCTCCGCGTTTTCTGTTTCGTCCGGTTCGGTGTCATCATCTGTGCTGTCCTGCGTTGTTGCCGGTGGAGGGGAAAGTACCTCCACCTGCTCAACGCCGACGGCGGTTTTCGTCCCGTTAGCGTCTTCAACGACGACAAGCTGGGTCAGTATCTGCGTATCGACTACTTTACCTTCGCCGAACGGTGTTTTTACCCTCGCATTTTTTCTCGGCAGCCGTTTCTTAAGTTCGATGTAGGTTTGGTCTTCGTATCGCAGGCAGCATTTTAATCTGCCGCAGTAACCGCTGATTTTTGAGGGGTCGAGGGTCGCCTTTTGCATCTTCGCCATTCGCATATTGACCGGTTTTAGCGCCTTTAGGAACAGTTGGCAACAGCACTGCTGCCCGCAGCTTTCCACATCACCTAAGAGTTTGGCTTCATCTCTCGAACCGACCTGTCGCATTTCGATTCTTGACTGGTACTCGTTTGCAAGTTTCTTTACCAGCTCGCGGAAGTCGACTCGTCCGTCAGCCATAAAGTAGAAAATGATACGTTCGCCGCCGAATATGTTTTCCGCGTCGACTATTTTCATCGCAAGTCCAAGTTCTTTTGCGAATCGTTTGCAGCATTCTATCTGTTGTTCTGCGATTTTTCGCAGGTGCCTCTCTTCGCTTATATCGGAGGCGGTTGCAAAGCGAACTACTTTGCCTGCCGGCGCGACGGAAAGCTCAATTTCGCTTTTATCGAAGTATTCTTTGACCTGCTCAGGCCCTAACTTAAACTGTCCTGCTTTGTAACACACTTGGCCCACCAGATGGCCTAACTCAAGTCCTCTTTCGGTCTTTACCACGACCCGCGTAGGCACTTTAGGTATATGGGTTTCGTTGTGTTCAAAGAAGCCGAGCGAATTCATTCGGCCGTAGCGAACCAGCATATACTTTTTACTTTTAGCCGGCTTGGGTTTTGTTTCCTGTTTTTCCGTCATCTAAGTTACCTGAAGGGGGTCTGACCTTGCGAGGTATACAGCAGCCTCGGTTAAACCTCGGTTTTAGGCTGTACAATTTTTAGACTTTTATTTTACCAGAAATGGAAAGATTTAGCAATAGCTGTTCGAATATAAGCTTTTCATTGACGCTGGCTTCGACCCATCGCAGAGTTCGGAAGCACTCAGCTATTTTCTCGGCGGCTTGCTCAGGGCTGAATCGGCTCGCCAACTTCTTTACCTGTTCTTTCTGGTCGAAATTGGTAAGCTCTTTTTCCGGAGCGATTTCTAATTGCATCGCATCACCAAGGGCGGATATGATTATGCGGATAAGGGTCTGCGAGGCCCTTCGATTTATATCTGTTTTGCTGGTGGTCTTATCAAGCTCGGCCCACGCATCGGCTATTTCTTTGCTTTTGTCTATGAGCCATTGGGCCTGCTCCAGCGCATCGGCGTACTGACAATCGCATAGAGAGTCGACCAGTTCTTTCTTGGTTTGGTAGAGATTTGCGTCGGCAAGTTCGAGCTGCGCCCACTGCATTGCCGCACCCAGCCTGCCCTCGGAAAGCCTCGCGAAGTATTGGGCCTTTTTTTGTTCGAGGCCGACTTCTTTTAACTTCTCGATTATTCTTTCTTCGTCTATAAATGCGAAACTTATCGTCTGGCATCTCGATTTGATGGTCGGCAGCAGTTTTTCCATTCGGGTGCAGAGCAGGAAAATAAAACAGTATTCGGGCGGCTCTTCCAGAACCTTCAGCAGACAGTTTTGCGACGAGCTATTCAGTCGTTCAGCCTCACTGATGATAAAGACTTTTTTTCGCGACAGCGTCGGTCTGGTTGATACTTTTTCGATTATAAATTCCCGGATGACGTCAATTGCTAAATCGACGGGCGTTTTTTTGTCTTTATTATCTTCTGTGAATTCGAGCAGCTCTTTGTAGATGAGATTGAAGTCGGGGTGTGAGCCTGCTTCGAATAATCGGCAGGATTTGCACGTGCCGCAGCTATCGGCGAATTTATTTTCCGTAACGGGTTTTTCGCAGAGCATCATCTTGGCCCATTCACGGGCCGTCTTGAATTTGCCGATGCCTTCAGCCCCACTGAAGATATATGCGTGCGACAGCTTGTCGCCGGCCAGGGCCTTTTGCAGAATCGAAATCGCCTTATCCTGACAGAATACTTCTTTGAGTGGCATCGTAAGAAATTAAAAAATTAAAATTCAAAAGCTAAAATATTTTTTCAACTATATCTATTATCTGTTTGTGAACAGCTTCAATATCACCTGTGCTACTGATGATAACAAAGTTCTTGCGGCCTTTGGCCAGTTTCAGGAAGCCCTCGCGAACCTTTTTATGGTAGCCTTTGCCTTTACGTTCCATTCTATCGGGGGTTCGCTTCAATCTTTTTACTGCGGTCTCAAGGTCCACATCCAAGATGATGGTCAAATCAGGCCAGGGCCTTTCGAGGCAATCTGTCGCAATTTTTATGACGTTCTCGATGCCGAATTCGCCGGCGTAGCCCTGATAAGCACAGGTGCTTGACAGCCATCTGTCGAGTATGACGCATTTATTTTCTTTAAGAGCCGGTGCTATTTTTTCTTCCCACAGTTGGGCACGTGCAGCCATATACAGCAGAAGTTCGCTGCGTGTGCTCATCTGGATGTGTTCGGGATTGAGCAGGATTTGCCGAATCTTTTCGCCGATGGCTGTTCCGCCGGGGTCACGAAAGCTCTCAACCGCGACGTTTTGACTTTTGAGCCATTGAGCCAGAAGTTCTGCCTGCGTAGTTTTTCCGCAGCCGTCCGGCCCATCAAGAGCAATAAATTTACCAGATAATTTATTTCTCAAAATGACACCATTTAAACTTTTTTGCGGCTTTATTTTGCCAATTGGAAGTTTTCTTCGCCGACAAGCTGCTGCATCTTTCGGCAGAATTCCACGTCCGGATTGACGGAAAGCTCCCTGTCGGCGGCGGCATACACTCTGCCCTTATCGGTTCTTACCGCTATGTAAACGGGGCTTTTGCCGCGGTGACTTTGGCAGATGCTTTTTATTTCAGCCACCTTTTCCTTTGTAATGTCTTTGGCATCGAGTCTTATTCTGACTTTGGAGGCTAATTTTTCGGTTGCCTCATCCAGTCCAAAAATCTCCTCGGCAAGGATGTTGGGTTTCTCTCTTCTGAAATCAACTCGGCCTTTTACGAAAATAATTTTATCCTCATCTATGTAATCGGCGTATTTATTCAGCGCATCGGGGAACAGCACCACCTCGACCTGTCCCTGCAAATCTTCGAGGACGAAGACAGCCATTTTTGCCCCAGCGTTTCGGCCTTTCTGGGTAATATGGTATCTTATCTTCGCTACCATTCCTCCGATGACAATGGCCCTGTCCTGGCCGACCTCCTCCAATTGAGAAGTGTTTACTGTGGAATAGAAATTTATTGTCTCAGCGAAATGGCTTAACGGGTTGCTGGTTACATAGAATCCGAGCACCTGTTTCTCGTAGTTTAGCATCATAGCTTCCGGCCAGGGATTTACTTTGGGTAGTCTCATCGCATCGTGTGTGTAGTCGGGCTCCTGTGTCATTTGGCCGAAGAAGTTCATTTGTCCTTTTTGTTTGTCAGCCTGGGTGCCTGCGCCGATTTGCATAGCCTTTTCGAGGCCGGCAATCATTTGGGCACGGTTTCCGCCCAGTCTGTCGAATGCACCGGCTTTTATCAGGGCCTCGACGACCTGTTTGTTGGCGGCCCTTGGGTCGACATTTTCGCAGAAGTGGAACAGGCTTTGGAATCGCCCCACTTTTTCGCGGTCTGCGATTATTTGTTCGACGGCTTTTTCGCCGACGCCTTTGACCGCAACTAAGCCGAAACGTATCACACCTTTTTTGTCCGCTCCGTGGCCTCTGTAGAGAGGAGTAAAATTGACACCGCTTTCGTTAATATCCGGCGGCAGCACTTCGATACCCATTCTTTTGGATTCGTTGATGTAGTCAACGACCTTGTCGGTGTTGCCCATTTCGAACGTCAGCAGGGCCGCCATAAATTCGATGGGCCAGCAGGCCTTCATATATGCCGTCTGGTAAGCGATGATAGCGTACCGCGTTGAATGGCTTTTGTTGAAGCCGTAGCCGGCGAACCGTTCAATAAGCTCAAAAACCTGCTCAGCCTGGTTTCGGGTCAGGCCCTTATCGACGCAGCCTTTTACGAATCTCTCTCTTTCTTTGGCGATGGTCTTGGCCTTTTTTTTGCTTATCGCTTTGATAAGGCCGTACGCTTCGCGCAGCGGGATGTCGCCGAGCCGATTGCAAATCCGCATCACTTGTTCCTGATAGACCATAACGCCGTATGTTTCGCCGAGGATTTCGGTCATAATTGCGTGTGGCAGGGACCATTTTGCCCCGTGTTTTCGGTCGATGTAATCCGGGATTAGTATCATAGGCCCGGGCCGATAGAGAGCATTTGCGGCGATAAGGTCTTCTATTCGGTCGGGCTTCATCTTCATCAGTAAATCCTGCATCCCGCCGGATTCAAATTGGAAAACGCCTTTTGTCTTACCGCTGGTGAAAATCTGAAAGACCTTTGGGTCATCGAGGTCGATTTTTTCCAGGTTGATGTCGCTGCCGTGAATCTCTTTAACTAATTGCCTGGCCCGCTCGAGAACGCTGAGTGTCTTTAAGCCCAGAAAGTCCATCTTCAACAACCCGACTTTTTCAACTATCGGCCCTTCGTACTGGGTTATGATATCGTCTGAGTCGGATGCTTTATAAAGAGGTGTGAAATTTGTCAGTGGTTTATCGGCGATTACAATGCCGGCGGCATGAACGGAAGCGTGGCGGGTAAGGCCTTCAAGTTTTTTGCAAATGTCGATTACTTTTTTTGCCTGCTGATTTTTTTCGTAAGCCTGTCTAAGTTGCGGCTCGGTTTTCAGGGCTGTATCGAGTGTCATCCCCAGAGATTCCGGGATAAGCTTGGCTAATCTGTCGGCCTCGGCTAATGATACGCCGAGCACCCGGCAGATGTCGCGAATGACCGCACGGGCCTTCATTGTTCCGAATGTTATGATTTGTGCAACGTGGCCGTACTTTTGGCGGACATACTCGATTATTTTCGGCCGGCTGTTCTGGCAAATGTCGATGTCAATGTCAGGCATCTCATTGCGCTGCGGGTCCATAAATCGCTCGAAAAGCAAATCGTATCTTATCGGGTCCACATCGCACAGTCCTAAGCAGTATCCTGCGACTGTCCCTACGCTGCTGCCTCGGGCGCCGACGGGTATATTGTTTTCGTGGGCGTACTTGCAGAAGTCCCAGACGATGAGAAAATAGCTCGCGAAGCCCTTAGATTTGATTATGTCCAATTCTCTGTCGAGTCTTTCTTTGACCTGTTCGGTGATTTTGCCGTACCGCTGCTTTGCGCCTTCATAGCAGAGTTTGGTCAGGAATTCTTCAGCTGTTGAGCCGTCAGCAGGTTTGAAGCTGGGTGCGTGACGATTCTTCAAGTCAATCTCCACGTTGCAGCGCTCGGCGATTGCTAAAGTATTATCGCACGCTTGTGGATTTTGCGCAAAGAGCTCTCGCATCTGCTCGGGGCTTTTCAGAAAGACATCTTTTGGATAAATCATTCTGCCGGGGTCGTCAGCGTTTTTGCCGGTGCTTATGCAGCACAGGCAGTTATGAGCTTCATAGTCGTCTTGCTCTAAAAAATGAACGTCATTGGTTGCTAACAGAGGCAGGCCCATTTTATTTGCGAAGTCTGCCAGCGACTCGCAGATGTTCTGGTTATCGTCTTCGTGGTTTTGGATTTCGATGAAGAATCTGTCAGGACCGAATATCTTTGCATAGCTTTCCGCCGCCGCGACAGCCGCTTTTTCGTTGCCGTTGGCAAGTTCAGCGGCGACCTCGCCTTTCAGACAGGCACTGGTAGCGATTAGGCCGGCACTTAGTTCAGCCAGGATTTCTTTGTCTATTCGGGGCCGATAGTAAAAACCTTCGGTGTAACCGATACTCGCAAGTTTCAGCAGGTTTTGATAGCCGGTATTATTTTCGGCCAGAAGTATCAGATGATAAGCGGCATCGCTGATGTTGCTTTTTTGTTTGTTGAATCTGCTGTCGGGGGCAACGTATGCCTCCATACCGATAATCGGTTTGATATGGGCGGCTGTCGCACTTGTATAAAACTCGACCGCACCGAACATATTGCCGTGGTCGGTAACAGCCACGCAGTCCATCTGTAGTCGTTTGCAGCGCTTCAGCAGTCCGTCAAAGACGATGGCCCCATCCAGAAGCGAATACTGGCTGTGCAAATGAAGGTGCGTAAACCCTTTATTTGCCATAGGTTATCTCATCCTTCAAAGGTTTCGTAAAATATGATAGGATTTACGCCTTTTGCTGTCAACAGCATATCTTCATAACCGGCAGTAAATTTATCCTTGTTTTTTGATGTTCAAAAAACAGATTAAAAAAATTGTAAAGAATCTTCTTGAATAAAAAGAAATTCTTTGTATATTGCACGGATTACGCAAAGCGGGACACATGCACAGAACTGTGCTTTTCTGTGGTCCCTGATACCATCTCTTACGGTATTTCACGATATTGCGAAACGATAGCGGCTCTCTACGGAAGATGTGTATTCTTTTGAGAGAACTGCAAATGTATAAAAATGTATTTGGAGGTTAAGAAAACATGTTAGCAAAGAAGAGTTTGGTAAATCTTGCGATTTTGTTAATCGCAGGGACTGCATTTCTGAGCGCAGTATGCTTTGCCGCTGAGCAGACCCCAGGGGTGGAGCAGCCGAAGACGACCAAAGTGCAGGGGGTTGTAAATGTTACCAAGGACGCAAATGATATAATTACTAAGGTCACCGTGGTAACAGCGGATAAAGTTGTTTATCATGTAGCACTAAATGCAAAGGGTCTGGAACTCGGCAAAGAAATGGCCGACAAAGAGGTTGAAGTGGAGGGAATCGTTTCAAAGCGAGGCGATCAGGAATGGATAAGGGTGCAAAGCTATAAGGCGGTCGAAAAAGCAGCACCTAAGACTGAGTGAACCATAAGAAAGTGTCCCGATGACGGGAATAGGGATTAAACCGCTGTGAGGTTTTGTTTCCTCACAGCGGTTTTTTGTTTGAATAGTTGAATAGTGTAAGGTTTTTTTCTGCAGGTGGGTTTGTCCGGGATTTTACATGTTGGTATGTGACGCCTTTAACCTGCAGCTTTTTTCCAGGAGTTACGCTGGGTCGTCCGCAGCCCTGAAATAACCGTAACAATCAGCATAACCGCGAGCGTCACGGTCATGAGCCAGTCACCCTGCATTGAGGGCCGGATGTGAGCCGTTTTTATCACTACTATCCCGATGGTAAAGGACTGCAGAAACATCTTTATTTTGCCTGAAAAAGTAGCGGCGAAATTGACGCCCCGGCCTTCGGCAATATGACGCAGTATGGTAACGTAAGCTTCTCTTAAAATGATAACGCCGGCCACCGACCAGCGGATTACAGCCATTGTAGCCGGATTGAAATCAAAAAGTTTTGGTTCTCCGATTATCGCAAAACAAATGAATGCACCGCATACGAGAACCTTATCGGCCAGTGGGTCCAGCATTCGTCCGAACTTGCTGGTAACGTTTAATTTTCGGGCGATGGGGCCGTCTATCACATCGGTAAGACCGGCGATTACAAAAACCATAAATGCCAGGTCGAGAAAACCCGGAAAGGAGCGTCCGCCCCCGGTGTAGAATTGCGGTGATAGCAGAATCATAAGCAGAAAAACGACGGTTAAAATAAGTCGTCCAAAGGTCAGAATGTTGGGAATTTGTTTAACCATGCCGACAAGTTTACTCCTGTTTCCGGTTTAATACAACACTAAATTTGCTCGACTACCAAATCGTAGTTTTTTGTGTCGATGATTTTTGTGTCGATGAATTGGCCCGGCTTGGCTGAGCAGCTCTTTATGATACAGATGCTGTCGATATCCGGTGCTTGGCCGTAGAAGCGGCCTTCGCCTGTGCCTTTTTTGTCAACACAGTCAACTATGCAGATAAGTTCGGTGCCGATTCTTTTTTTGTTTTTGGCAAAGGCGATTTTTTGCTGAGCAAGCATCATCTCTTCAAGACGTTCGTCTTTTATATGCTCAGGTACCTGTTGAGGCATCTGGGCAGCAGCCGTACCGGACTCAGCGTAGTACTTGAAGCAGCCCAGAGCATCAAATTCAGCCCACCTGATAAAATCCAGCAGCTCGGCAAACTGCTGCTCGGTTTCGCCCGGAAAGCCGACTATCACGGTCGTCCGCAGTAAACAATCGCCGATAGCCGAACGCAGGTTTTCAATCAGCCGCTGGATGTGTTCTTTGCTGTCGGGCCGACACATATCCTTTAGGATTTTATCATTTATGTGCTGGATTGGGATGTCGAGATAGTGGACGATTTTGTTACTTTTTGCCACGGTTTCGATTAACTTTTCATTTATGCCTGCCGGAGATAGATACATCAGCCGAATCCATTTTAGCTCTGGGATTTTTTCGAGTTCGGCTGCAAGTGTCGCCAGGCCGTTTTTTATTTTCAGGTCTCGGCCGTACCAGGAGGTATCCTGTGCGATTATGTTTAATTCTACTGCACCACCTGAGACTAATTCCGCAGCCTCAGCCAGAATAAGCTCCGGAGGTTTGCTTCTGAACGAACCTCTTATAGCTGGGATTGTGCAGAAAGAGCACTTGTGGTCGCAGCCCTCACTGATTCTAAGATATGGTCTGTGAGGCGGAGTGATGAGCATTCTGGCTCTGTCGTCGTGGATGGTTTCACAGAGGTGGTCGAGGTAAACGGCGGGCTGTTTTGAGTTAAGGGTTTTTTCGATTATTTGCGCTATTGCATCTCGCTGGCCGAGGCCGACAATCGCATCGATGCCGTCAGCTTCACTGAAAAGCTCGGCACCTAATCTTTCTGCAAGGCAGCCGGCGGCTATCACTTTTTTTACGCTGCCGCCGGCTTTGCGAGCTACAGCTTGTCTTATCGCTTCGAGAGCCTCGGTTTTAGCCGGCGCAATGAAGCCGCACGTATTGATTACGACCACATCTACATTGTCAGGCTCGGCGCACACTAAAAATCCTGCCTGGGCGATTTCAGCCAGCATCCTTTCGCTGTCGACTGTATTTTTGGGACAGCCCAGGCTTATGAAACCAACGGTTATGGTTTTTTTGTGATTTTTACCAGCCATAGCGAGCCAAAAATAGCAGAAAATCGCCGTATGGTCTAATGTTTTAATCTCGTGCTGCGTAGCGAGCTACTTCGCAGAGCAGCATCAGCAACGCTCAAAAAGTCCGGCTTAGACAAATCTGCTTGGCAGATAAAACAAAAGGAAGTATACTTACTAAGGTCAAGGCTAAAAAGGCTCAAAGGTACGTAAAGTAATTAGTAGCTGGTAATTGGTTAAACGGTGAGTAATTACCATTCACCGGTTACCGTTTACCAGTATTTTTAGCGGAGGATTGTCTATGGATAACTTTGGCAAAGGTAATGTCGGTGGCGATGCCGATAAGCCGATTCCTTTTGACGATGGTGCGAGCGGTTCGAATGTATCGCACGCGCCTTTGAATTTGGGTGGTGCCGGCCCGGCAAAGGCGCCTGCTGGCCCAGCAGCTCCATCGGTGAAGCCGGTCGCAAAAGCACCGACGGCAAAGGGAGTTTCTTCACCCGACAAAGTTACGGGGGTTAAAACGTTCTTTGCGCTGCTGCACGTTGGTGCCATCGGCTTTCTTGACGAGCAAATCAATAACTGGCTGAAGGAAAATCCGGGCGTAGTCATCAAACGAACCAATACGGTAACGGGCACGGTTACCGGCAAAAGGTCCGAGCCCAATATTATAGTTACCATCTGGTATTAATCCGCCTGAGGCGGATTAAACGGCTTCCGCAAAATTAAGGACTTGAATTATCCAGAATTATAGAAAATGGATAATTTTTGGGTATTATTTGCACGCGGTAAGGTTGTTTTCCGGGGCAAAAAGAAGGAACACGGGGTTAAACTGTAGCGATTGGGCAGGGTGGGCAAAATAAAATCTCGCATCAAACGCGCAAGTCGCGGTGAAAAATTGCAAAAAATTGCAAAAAATTTGCAAAAATTTCAAAAAATAACAAAAAACTTGCAAAAATTGCACCAAATTGGTGCGTTTTGGACCGTGATTGAAGTACCCCCTTGCGCAAATTTCGCGCGGAAAATACAGGGCATTTTCCGCGGGTAACTGGTGAGTGGTGATTGGTTAAACGGTGGGCGGTGAACTGGTTGTTTGGTCGCTGTTGCTGCCGGAGGCCGCGATGAGGAGACGTCCAGTAAGTACACCGAAGGCGTACAGATAAAAATAGTGTCCGAACCGCAGGCAACAACAGCGTTCCTTTTGACGGATTGAGGCCCTTCGACTTGGCCTTCGGCCTTGCTCAGGATGCTCGTCAAGAGACTCGCATTTTTATTTTGACGGATTGGGGGATTTTTGGTGAGGTATGGCCCCAAAGACGGATAAAGGCCGATTAAGAATATGGGCAAGAGGTTAAGGTTTTAGGGTTGAAAACGGAGCAAAGGTGGGTAGAATTAGAAAACAAGTGGAAACAGGAAATAGATTGATGCGGAGAATCGGCGACTATAGGGCTGTGAAGGCACGTTAAATATCCGGAACTTTTAAAACGAGGTTAACTATGGCCATAGGAACAGAACTAAAGTATGCGATGTTGGACGAGTTTTATCTCGACCCTATGAATCCTCGGCTCGGCCGAAATAATACAGGACGAAACGTACCACAGGAAAAGGTCCTTGAATTGATGGGTGAATGGACTATAGAGGAACTTGCCCTCTCTTATCTAGAGAGCGGTGGATTCTGGACCCACGAGGCATTGTTGGTCACCAAAGAAAAATTGTACGGTGCGCAACGATTGGTTGTCATTGAAGGAAATCGAAGGGTTGCGGCGTTAAGATATCTCCGCGATGCAATAAATGGAAGACCAGCAAGCCCGAAGTGGAAAGAAATCGCAAAAGCTCGAAAAGCTCCAGATGGATTGTTCGAAAAGATACCATATATTGAGATTGGCTCTCGGGAGGAGATAGAATCTTTTTTAGGCTTTCGGCATGTCACCGGGATAAAGGAATGGCAGCCAGCCGAGAAAGCACAATTTATTGCCAAAATGATCGATGAACGAGGGATGGATTATATCCAAGTGATGCGCAAAATCGGGAGCAAGACCGACACCGTTAGGCAACATTATATTTCCTACCGTTTGCTTCTACAGATTGGAAATGTGCCGGAGGAAGATCTTGAAGAACGGTTTAGTGTAATGTATTTGTCATTGCGTACGCAAGGTGCCCAGAAATATCTTCAAATAGACATTTATGCTGATCCCAAAAAAGCAAAGAAACCTGTACCCAAAACACATCTAAACAACTTAGCCAATTTTGCACTTTGGATGTTCGGTGATTCAGATAAAGGAATTTTACCTCTTTTCACAGACTCCCGTCAAGTAGACAACTTCGGGAGAATTCTTGAAAGCAAAGAGGCTATCGACTATCTTGAACGTACCAAACAACCGTCATTCGATGTGGCATTACGTATCTCAGGAGGTGACGAGCCGGAAATCGTTAAGCTAGTAGAAACGGCCGCAGATAATATAGAAATGGCTTTAACACGAGCTCATTTCTTTAAGAAATCTAAGGAATTGCAAAAAGCCGTTAAAAGGGTCACAACGGATGCTTCGCAATTGGCGGACATTTTCAAGGGAATCACTAAAGAATAAAACAAGGACTATAGGCAATGCTTAAGATTCCCACTCGAGGTATCGCTCGATCCATCAGAGAACATAACGTAGAACTTGATGCTCTTTGCGACTGGATCGAAGGAACAATTCTATTTGACGAACGGGAATTATCAACTAATGACATCGTGGATAACCTCTGCGACGGGCTAATATATGATGATCAAAACTTTGCATTAACGAGAGTTCAAGATGCTTGGTCTGAACTAAGACGTCGCCAATCATGTATCGGTACTGGTTGTGCATTTTCAGCAGATAGGTCTATAATTAAAAGAGACCGCGAGTGGAAGGTTGTATCCGCTCATAGTTTCTGTGTCATTCTTTCTTTAGCAAAATGGTATCCCGCCTGGGCAGGACAATTTGGGACGGATTATACCGAACAGGGGGAACTGTTTGAGGAGTTAACAAAGGAATCTTTGCAGCATCAACTGAATGGTTGGTATGTGCATAAAACCGGTTGGTCCCGTTTACATTCAAAGAAGCTTATTGATGTTGTTGATGAGATCACTATCAAGCTCGGAGAATTGAAGGGAAATCCAGAGACATGGGGTGATCCGCAAGCAAACGAGGCAGGGGTCGATTTGTTATTCTACAGGCCATTTCCAGACAACCGAGTAGGAATCCCCGTTTATCTTATACAATGCGCAAGTGGCCGTGATTGGATTGACAAATTGAAAACACCGGACATAACCGATTGGCGAAAATATATCCAATTCGCAGCTAGGCCGGGTAAAGCGTTCGCAACCCCCTTTGCACTCTTAGATGATGCTTTTCGGAGATACTGTGGTAAAACCGATGGAATGTTATTAGACAGAACTCGTTTACTTGCGGCCGCTAGTCCCGATGTCAATTGGATATCAAAAAAACTCCAACAGCGTCTGATTAAATGGATGCGTCCACGCATATCCAAACTGCCCAGAACCAATTAAGAAGTAAAAATTGTAATATATGAGATTTGTTGATTTATTTGCAGGATTGGGTGGTTTTCATTTGGCCGCCAAAGGACTTGGCGCCGAGTGTGTATTTGCCTGTGAAATAGACGAAAAACTCCGAGCGACATACGAAGTCCAATTTTGGAATTCTTCCTGCCGGGGATATAAGAGAGATAGACCCCAAGAAAATCCCAAGACATGACCTTCTTTGCGCGGGATTTCCTTGTCAACCGTTCTCTAAAGCCGGGGACCAAAAGGGTTTGAAGGACTCTATCCGTGGCACGGTATTCTTCAATGTTGTGGAGATATTGCGACATCACCGACCGGAGTTTGTTGTTTTAGAGAATGTTGCTCATTTTGTTAGGCATGATAAAGGTAATACTTATGCTAAGGTAAGACAATCTTTGGAGTCGTTAGGCTATGAAGTACAACACAAGCAGCTATCACCTCATAGGTTCGGCGTACCACAAATCCGTGAGCGTATGTATATGGTGGGGTGTTTAGGGGGATTGAATGGCTTTGAATGGCCTAAGCAAGAGACAAATGGTGACGAACTTTCAGTGCGTGATGTTTTAGATAAAAATCCAGTTGATGCTACTAGTTTAAGTGAGCAGGTTATAAGCTGTCTCTATACTTGGCAGGATTTTTTGCAATCTTTCCCTGAAGATGAGCAACTGCCATCGTTCCCAATATGGAGTATGGAGTTCGGTGCGACATACCCATATAAGCAAGATTCTTTGTATAAAGCTGAATTGGCCAATTTGCGCAAGAGCAAAGGATATTTCGGCAGAACCCTTGATACTTGGTATAGACAAGATATTCTTACACGAGTACCGAGCTATGCGCGTGGGGAAAACGGTGTTTTCCCATATTGGAAACAAGTATTTATTAGGCAGAATCGGGCGCTATACAGAAAACATCAAAATTGGATAAGGCCGTGGCTGCCCAAGATTAAACAGTTTCCACCAAGTCTCCAAAAGTTAGAATGGAACTGCCTCGGAGAGGAACGAGATATCTGGAAATATGTCCTTCAATTTAGGGCATCAGGAGTAAGAGTAAAGCGGCCGACAACATCTCCATCATTAGTCGCAATGACTACTACGCAGGTGCCAATTATCGGGTGGGAACAACGCTATATGACTGTTCGTGAGTGCGCTAGACTTCAATCGATGGGCAACCTGAAACTTTTTCCATCTGGCAGCGCCGCTATGGAAGCTCTTGGAAACGCTGTTAATGTAAAAGTGGCTCACTTAGTTCTTGAAAAGCTATTAGGGGCAGCATAGCAACTATACCAAAGTGGTTTGTTGCTCACAGCACTTTCACTATGGACGTTTTAAGTAAAAAGCAGCGTTCATATTGTATGTCACGCATAAGAAAAACAGACACCACACCCGAACTTATAGTCAGACGCATAGTCCACGGTTTAGGATACCGATTCCGACTTTATCGAAGAGACTTACCAGGATGTCCGGATATTGTTCTGCCACGTCATAAGAAAGTGATATTTGTTCACGGCTGCTGGTGGCATAGGCACAATTGTCGGTTAGGTCGAAGAACTCCGAAATCTAAAAAGGAATACTGGCTTCCCAAGTTGCGAGGAAATAAAGAGCGGCATAAGAAAAACCAACATCTCTTACAAAAACAGGGGTGGAAAGTCCTAACAATATGGGAATGCCAAACTAGGAAGCTTGAAAAGCTCGTCGATCATATTGCTGATTTCCTCAAGAAAATTGATTAGCGGTTGCAATTTGCGATTTTCGATTTGGACCCCCAAGGCGTGGGGAGTAATCAAAACAATAACCCCAGCCGCGAGCGGCATGGGTAACCAAAGCGGAAAACCCTGCGATAAAAACAAACCCCCAACGTAAAATTGTGGGCTAACTAAATCTAACGACAACCCCTAAATAACACTGGACTTAGTAAGAATCTTTAGATAAAATTCCTTGACAGAGGCTTTAGTTTGGATTAATGTCCTAACTTTAGCTATTGGTTCGAGGCGGATGGTTCCTTCTGCGTAATAGTTACTGCGAAGGACGCTTATAGTTAAGGGCCGGAGGTTTTTGTGGCTAAAGAGTTAGGTCGTGAACTGATTAACGCTGGGGCGCATTTTGGACACAATGTGAGCCGATGGAATCCAAAAATGGCGTCCTTTATTTTTGCCAAGCGCGGCAAGATTCATATCATCGATATTAAACAGACCATAAAATGCCTGCTAATCGCAAAGAAACTGCTGGCGGAGATAGTATCCTCGGGAAAAGACGTTGTCTTTGTGGGCACAAAACGTCAGGCACAGAAGGCTGTTGAGGCCGCCGCCGAGAAGTGCGGAATGCACTACGTGTCCGAGCGGTGGCTCGGCGGGGCACTTACCAACTTCAGAACTATCCGCTCCCGGCTTCAGCGATTAGAAGAGCTGGAGGCTATGCAGACTGACGGGACGCTGGAGTCCGAGAGCAAAAAACAGGCTTCGAAATTGAAACGAGAGATGCGAAAGATAAAAAGCAATCTGGAGGGTATCCGCAAGATGTCTCGTCTGCCGGGAGCTGTCGTCGCGGTTGACGCCGGCAAGGAATACCTTGCTTTGCATGAGGCCAAGAAGCTCGGCATTGCAACGATTGCGATTATCGATACGGATGCGAACCCTGATGCGGTGGACGTTGCGATTCCGGCTAATGACGATTCTATCAGAGCTATAAGCCTGATACTCAACGAACTGGCTGATGCTGTAGCGGTCGGCAAAACGATGGTCGGTGCCCGCGAAGAGGCGTCGCCAAGGCCAAAGAGAGTTCGTTCGAGAAGGCCGACCCTTGCGCGTGCCGGTGAAGAAAGACCTGAGAGATGCTGCAGCGACGGCGAAAAGTGCCGAGTCTGCAGAAAATGCGCAGCCGGCTTCGGTGGAAAGTGAGACCGGCTCGACAGAACTCGCCACAGGCGGGCAGAAACCGCCGGAGCGGCCGTAATCCCGCACCAATTGTCCAGCAACCGAGAATGCAGACTTTCTAATGGGTGGCAGGCAGTATTCAGCTTCAATTGGTGCGGGACTACAAAAACTTCGATAAGCAAAACATGTCCGTCTGAAATTGGCAATTAAAGCCGGCAGCAAAAACCGGCATTTATTTACGACGACAGAAAACAAGGGAGCATTCAGAATGACAGAGATTTCAGCTTCAATGGTAGTGAAACTGCGGAAGATGAGCGGACAGGGTATGATGGACTGCAAAAAAGCCCTTGTCGAGGCAAATGGTGATATGGACAAGGCTGTGGAGATTCTGAGGAAAAAAGGCCTTGCGACCTTAGCCAAACGGGCTGAAAGGGAGACCTCAGAAGGGGTTATTGTCAGTAAGATGAGTAAAGACGGCAGGGTTGCTGCGATGGCGACGCTTTGTTGCGAGACTGACTTTGTGGCCAAGAGCGATGATTTTGTGGCGGCAGCGGAGAAACTGGCCAATTATGCAATGGCTACCGCCGCAGACAACGGCGCAGAAAATGTCCTCAAGACGGCGACCGACGGCCAAAGCTTCAGGGATTGCCTGACCGAACTTGTCAGTAAAACCGGCGAAAAAACGCAGGTGGGTGATTACGTAAAATACAAGCTGGATGGGCCGGGTGTTATTGGGGTGTATATCCACTTCAACGGGAAAGTCGGTGCGATGGTTCAAATCGACACGAGCAACGATGATGCGGCAGCGGCGGATACGCTAAAGCGGACGGCTGCTGATATGGCGATGCATATCACCGCGACCAATCCGCTTGCGCTGGATAAGGATGGAATTGACGCCGAGACCATTGAGCGGGAGAAGGCAATCTATGCCGAGCAGGTAAAAAATAAACCCGCAAATATTGTCGATAAAATCGTCGAAGGCAAGATGAAGAAATTTTACGCTGAGAATTGCCTGCTGGAGCAGCTATTTGTCAAGGATGACAGCAAAACCGTTGCGCAGGTTTTGGCCGAGGCTGCTAAGCAGGCCGGCGGCGAAGCGAAAATAAAAAGATTCGCGCGCTTCGATGTCGGCTGACAAACAGCGGACGGCGTTTAGCATACAGTAAATGGCAAAGAGCAAATACAAGCGGGTCTTACTGAAGCTCTCGGGTGAGAGTTTTTGCAAGCCGGGGGAATTCGGAATTGACGGCTCCTGCCTTAATTCGATTGCAGAGAGAATAGCAGAGTTATCGCAACTCGGGCCGCAGGTAGCTATTGTGGTCGGCGCCGGTAATTTTCTGCGGGGAGAAGAGTTCTCCCATCTCAGCGGCATACCCCGAAACACTGCTGATTATATGGGGATGCTTGCCACAATTATAAATGCCTGTGCGCTTCAGGAGACGCTCGAGAAATTTGGTCAGCCGACCAGAGTTCTAAGCGCGATTGAGGTCGCTGCGATATGTGAGCCGTTTATTCGAAGAAGGGCTCTTCACCACCTGGAGCGTCAGAGAATCGCTATACTGGCCGGCGGGACAGGTAATCCGTTTTTTACCACCGATACGTGCGCCGCCCTGCGGGCTGCGGAACTTGAAGCGGATGTGCTTATAAAAGCTACGAAGGTCGAGGGGGTTTACAGCGCCGACCCGAAAAAAAATGCAGACGCTGAGCTTTTTAAGAAACTATCCTACAACGATATACTGAATAAGAATCTACGGATAATGGACCACGCCGCAATAAGCCTCTGCAGAGATAACAACATTCCCATTATCGTCTTGAATATTTTCAAGGTCGGTAACATGGCGAAGGCTGTTTGCGGTCAGCAGGTGGGCACTCTAATCAGTTAGGCTGGGAGGAAAAGTAAATGCCGATGAGTAAGCTAATCTCGGAGAATGAAGGACACATGAACAAGGCTGTGGAGTTTCTGCATAATGAGTTGAAATCCATTCGCACCGGCCAGGCATCGACAGGTCTTGTTGAGAATATAAAGGTCGACTACTACGGCACGCCGACACCTCTTAAAGCTCTGGCAGCTTTGTCGGCCCCACAGGCTGATATGATTGTGATTAAACCGTTTGACCCAGCCTCGGTCAGGGAAATCGAAAAGGCAATTAAAAACAGCGAATTGAGCATTGCACCAATCGTCGATGGCAAATTAATAAGGCTCAGTATCCCGCCGCTCAGCGAGGAAAGAAGGCAACAGCTTGTCGGACAGGCCAAACAGTTGGGCGAGCAGGAGAAGGTCAGTATCCGAAACATCCGAAGAGATGCCATCAAGCAGCTTGAGAAACAGCAAAAGGACAAAATCATCACCGAAGATGACCTCGAGGTCGGCAAAAAACAGATTGACGACATTACCAAGAAGTACACCGACAAGGTCGATACGGTTATCAAAAACAAGTCCAGTGAGATAATGATGGATTGATACGCCGCAGGCGTACAAGTTTGCAAACCCGTTTTCAGCTGGGGGACAAAGTGAATCAGGTAAGAGTGAGCAGCGAAACCCGGCCGCCCAGAAAGAGCAGGACAAAAATACTTCGATGGGTTTTGGCAGCCGCTGTTGTGGTGATTGTGTCAGTGGTCTTTTTTATGCCGCTGTTTGTGTCTTCCGAGGCAGGCAACAAATTCATACTGGCTGAAATCAACAACTATCTGCCCGGCGGGGCGGATTTCGGCAGTCTGTCGATGAGCTGGCTTAAAGGTATCGTGGTTACCGACTTTAGTTTCAGGGATAGTGCCGGCCAGATGGCGGTCCGCATAAAAAGAATTACCACAAAGCCTCATTATGCCTCCATTATGTTAGGGGTTCTATCGTTCGGCCGGACCGTAATTGATGAGCCTGTGGTGGAGGTAAATCTTAAAGACCGCTGGTTGGAGACGGAACCGCAGCCCCAGTTCAAAATGTCAGCAGCAGAAAATTTCCAGATGATTACGCTGCCGGTCAGAAAAATCGAGCTTATCATCAACAATGGCCGTCTGAAGGTGAGCCCGCCGCAGGCGGGGCAGGTCGCCGACGCTCCAAAGCTATGGCGACGGAGCGCTGAAACCATCGAGCTTTCAGCTATAAACGCGAGGATAAATATAGTATCCGATATGGTTATGTCAAAGGTCGCCATAAGCAGCCTGCATTTCGAGAGCCAACAGATAAAGATTGACGATGGTCGACTCAGGCTGGTCAGCGGAAGCGACAAGACTGACTTGGAAGGTCAGTTCGATTACGCGTATGACTGGGCGACGGTCAGCAACCTTGTCAGAGGGGTTTTGCCGAGGGGTTTGCAACTGAAAGGCAAACGCAAAGGTACGGTAAGTTTTTCGAGCGAATATCCGAATAATGAGCTGGACAAGTTCTGGGCAAATCTTAATACCAGCGTCAAGGTTGGATTCGAGCAGGCCGATTATATGGGCTTGATTTTCGAGCCAACCGAAATTGATGTTGTGGTGGAAAAAGGGCTGCTGACGATTGAGCCATTTTCTTCAAAAGTCAGTAACGGTCAATTGAATTTTGCCGGCCGAGTCGATTTCAAAGATGAACCTGTGCTGTTGAAGGCAGCCGGGCCGCTCCGGATAGCCAAAGATATTCAAATCACAAATGAGATGACGGAAAGACTTTTGATGTACCTCAATCCGGTTTTTGGCAGAGCCGTTAATGTCGGCGGTGTTGTGAACCTCAGTTGTGAAAGGCTTGCCATACCCATCAATGGCGGCAGCAGAAATGACATCGAAATGGCAGGAGTAATATCCGTAGAGCATCTGCAACTGGAGGCGTCGGAACTGTTCGGCCGGATTCTTGAAGCGGCGAATGTCGCACGAGCCGGCGATATTACCATCCATCCGACGAGATTCGTTCTGCAAAACGGCCTGCTGAGATATGACGATATGCAAATGGATGTCGGCGATAGTCCCATCAATTTTAAGGGCGTTATCGGGCTGGATAAGAGTTTGAATATGACCATGACTTTGCCTTATACCACCAAAGGCGAGACGGTAAAGCTCGGCAGAGAAACCCGCGGCAGACGCATAATATTAGTTCTGAAAGGGACGCTCGATAAGCCACAGATTGATGTAAGCAGAGCGCTCCAGGAGCAATTAAAGCAAGAATTGGAAGAACGAATCCAGGAAAGACTGCTGGAAGGTCTTGATAAATTGCTTAAGTAAAATAGTCGTGTCAGTTATCCGCCTAACGTAAAGATTTTTTTGTGGTTTGTGTGCATCACGATACGACCGAACTTCCGCCGCAGATATTGCTGTCTGTAAGTACTCTCTGTTTGGTTTGCTGTCGGTCTTGGTTATTTCGAAATGGTCGAAGACTTGGCCATTGACATCTATGGCATCGAAGGTGATTTTGCCGTCTTTGATGTGGAACAGGCAGAAGTGATGTAGTTTTTTTGCCTCGGCGTGGTAAGCGGTGGGCGTAACATCATAAAGCGGCCCGCCACCGCCGCCGGAGGTGATGTAAGTTACGAAGTTGCCGTTGCTATCAGGGGGCGCTACAGGACGAAACCGTTCATACTGGTGCGAATGCCCCGTTATAACAAAATCGGCACCGGCTTCAGCAAAGATGCTGAAAACTTCCGGCCAGCCCCAGTTTGACCAGTGGCCACCAAGATTAAGACTGGGGATGTGATAGCTTATGAACTTCCATTGAGCTTTGCTTTTTCGAGCATCAGAGGCGAGCTGTTCCAACAGTTTTTTGGAGTCTAAGTTTTCGGCCACGTTGTCGGCGCAGAAGTAGTGCAGCGGTCCATAGTCGAAGGCGAAATTATTTTCTTCTTCAGGTGGAATCAGCAGTCTTTCGAAATTGCCGTTATCGCCTTCGTGATTACCTTTGGCGATATAGACAGGCACGGATTCGGACAAGCCTTTCAATGGCTCGAAAAATTGCGGCCCCCACTGGTCATAGTCATTGCCGTAAGTTACAAGGTCACCTGTGTGGACAACGAAATCAACATTCCTTTTCATTATTTGTTCGACTATTTTGCGGTGTGTCTCGGGATTGGTTCGATTATCGCCGTAAACGATGAAATTCACCTCATTGGCATCAGCGGGAACCGTTCGAAAGCTGTAGAACGCACTTTCACTTCCGGAGTCAACGATGCGATAGGAATATCGCCGGCCCGGCTGCAAATTCTTAAGCCAGGTTTTATGAATGAAAACAGTTCTTTTCACAACGTTGTTCGGCTCCTGGCGGATTTTGTATTGCATCTGTTGCGGCTCGGTAACGATACGGTTTGGCTCTTCTTTTACATTGGCACTATAGAGCAGTTTTCCGTTGCCCTTCGCGTCGGTTTCCCACATAAAGGCTGCTCGATTTTGATATACGCGAAGCAGGAACGGCCCTTTTGTAATTCGAGCTAAAGTGCTCTCTGCCGGAAGGACGAGCGAAACCAAAATCAAAAGTGGATTCGACAGGCTCACCACAAGTAGAACCAGAGAGTTTTTGCGAACCTTGTTTTTGCCCATATTGAGTTTTTTGATTGTGATATTATTTGGGGTTTTTTCGGCACTCTTGACAGAATTCAGTCATTAACATCATTGCCTTATTTAGTTTCTCGGCCGAGCCATCCATTTTTGCGTAAGCGTCAACCAGTTCTAATAAGTCTGGGTCTGGGTCGGCGCTGCCGTAATGGTGCGCAACATTAGCGATGGCTGCATCAAGTCCATACTCCATTGCCTTTGCGACGTAGGCCCTGCAGATGCCGGTCTTTCGGGCCGGCAAATCACGCGCACAGTTGCTTATGCCTCCTATGAAATGGACTCCGTTCATTTGAGGGTCGCTTTTAATCTTCTTTATGGTCTCGAAGGTTTTGTAGGTATAACTCGGCTGGCCCGGCTCCATCGGCATATCTATGGCTAATGGAAATATGGTCGAGTCGAAGAATATCTCCTCAGGCTTAAAGCCGAACCTTCCAGTTGCCTCGTTGAGGATTTCTTTGGCCAGGCGGTAAAGCTCGCCAACCGAATGTGATTTACTGACCTGGTCTATCAGAAGACCGACGAAGGCATAGTCATAATCTTTCTTCAGCGGCAGCATATTATTCATTGTGTAGACCTTGATTGAATTTAAAAGAGGCTGGGCGACCTTTTGGTTTGTGTCGAACCATTCTTTCAGCCCCGCTTTCAGCACATTGTCATCGCTGCTGTCGATACAGATTGGCACACCTTTGCTCCACCTGCGAACCATCCTGGCGTATTCGCGCATCATATCAACTGCAATCTGCGGGTTGTCCTCACCAAAGGCGTCGAGATTGACGGCGATATAATCAGCGCCTTCAGAGGCCTGCGAACTCAATCAGGTCCTTTATATAGTTCAGCTCCACAGACGGTTTGGTGAAGGCATTGTGGCCGAGTTCAGCGAGGCTTTTCATTATTCGGCCTGTTTTGGGAATTGAGGCGTGAATTGATTCACCGACAACAATTAACGAATTTTTCATAGCCTACCTGAGCTTGCGATGAGGCTTCAACGTTTATGAGCAGCAATAATACGCAAATAGCGGCGGTCGGATTCGAACCGACGACCCTGGGCTTATGAATCCCATGCTCTAACCATCTGAGCTACGCCGCCAAAATGCTTTAATCGCTTATACAATAGCAACTTCCGGCGGCATTTGTCAAGTATCCCGGCAGTAAAGCCGGGTGCAGGCTCAGGTATCCTTTGTCTTTCCGCCTGTGTTAAAGCAGCAGGGCATTCGTCCTATATTATCGCGATTGTAAAGCGGGCAAACCATGATGCGGAAATTTTTTTTAATTCGCCAACTTTTGCATGGTTTTTGTTAGGGCTTTTGTCTGCGTGTTACCGATGGAATATTTGAATAGGATTGAACCGGATGAACAGCGGCACAAACAAACAATTTGAGCCTGTATGCAGGTTTGGGCCGGGAGGCGACTTTGTTTCCTTCTGGCCGGAGCCTTCGCAGTTACAATCACCTTCGTGGAAGTCACAGTG
>CAVXEF010000047.1:0-38083 GCA_963760535.1 uncultured Phycisphaerales bacterium | reverse complement strand
TTCCCCCAGAGTTTGCTTGACATTTGTCAAGTACGCATTTTCAGCCCAAAATACTTAAGAAGTTTATCAGCAGTCTCAACCCTGCAGCTTCTGCCTTGCATTATTCTGCAAAGTGCTGCTTCATTTATTCCGGTATCTTTGCTTATCTGGTAACGGCTTACATGGCACTTTTTGATTTGTTTCCTGATTTCTTCTATTATCATAACTTCACCTTACAAAAATTATTTAAACAGTCAAACCGCAACATCTGATTTTACAACGTTTGATTTTACAAAGTTTGCTTGATGTTTGTCAAGTATAGATTTTGGCCCCATTTTTCAATCCTCTGTATCACCCTCATTCTCTATTCCCACCCCCTCTACTGCCCACCTCCCCCCTACCCACTGACCTCTCCCCCGGGGCTTGCTTGACGTTCGTCAAGTACGCATTCTCAGCCTGAAATACTTGCGCGTTTGATGCGAAAAATTCTTTATTTCGCCTGCGAGTTTGTGACTAATTTCTCGATGAACTATGAACTACGAACTAAAAACTGCGCAAATTGTTCGTTTCGAACAATTTGCGCAAGGGGGTGCTTCAATCATGGTCCAAAATGCATCAATTTCGTGCAATTTTTGTCAATTTTTTGTTATTTTTTGCAATTTTTGCAAATTTTTTACAATTTTTTGCAATTTTTTCACGCAACTTGCGCGTTTGGTTGCGCACGTTTTGACATTTTCTCACCGAATAATTTTTGCTGCAATCGCCTCCGGCATGCCGAAAATACACCTATAACAGCCGGGTTATATCCAAGCTAAAGAGAATTTGGTCTTTCCTTGCCCGCCGGCAGGCAGGTAACTTTTGTAAAAGCAAGTGGTTACAGACACAAAGCAAATTCATAGTGAGCTTATCGAACCTAATCTGCTGCCCGATTACATAGCAGGTACGGTTATTCTCCTGATGGCTCTCGGCACCATCTTTGTATTTTCCGCATCCGCTAACGTCGGCCAACAAATCAACTTACATCAATTTTACAACTATCATCATCTCCGCCAGGTCATCTTTTTCCCGCTGGCTGTCATCATTATGTACGCCTTTTCTTGCCTTGATTATCGCCATCTGAGCTTGAAAGCCGGCTGGCTCAAATCACCGGTCGTATATTTGTTAGTCCTTAGTATAGCGTTACTTATACTCGTTCTATTTCCGCAGTTCGGCACCGAAATCAACCGTGCCCGCCGCTGGCTGCGAATCCCAGCCGGTCCAATTTCAATAAGTTTTCAGCCATCCGAATTAGCCAAATGGTCGCTCGTCTTCTTCCTCGCTGCGTTTTGCGACAAGTTCGGTGATAGCCTGAAGTTATACCGGAAAAGATTTGTCCCGCTCTGTCTGGTCGTGGCGGCAGTTGTCGGTTTGATAATCATCGAAGACTTTGGCACAGCAGCACTTATAGCATTTTTGGCTTTTCTGTTGCTGATAATCGCAGGCGTAAAATTTTGGCATCTGCTGACCCCTTTGCCGATAGTCATAGCTGTCTTTTTTGCGGCTGTAATCTGCTCTCCCAGCCGAATTCAGCGGATTTCAGCCTTCGTAAATCCCGAAAAATGGGCAGGTTCCGCCGCCTACCAGGCCAATGAGTCGCTGATTGCGCTGGGCTCCGGCGGAGTTCTCGGCAAAGGTTTAGGCAGGGGCATCTGCAAATACGGCCATCTGCCGGAGGACACAACAGATTTCATTTTCGCTATAATCGGTGAAGAACTCGGCTTCGTCGGAGCAGCAGCAGTAATCGGACTGTTTATCACTTTTGTTTGGCTGGGCGTTTTGGTGGTTATACGCTGCAGGGACCGTTTCGGGCAGCTATTAGCCGCTGGGATTGTCCTGGCAATCGGCATCCAGGCGGCGATAAATATCGGCGTGGTAACGGTGATGCTGCCAACCAAAGGGACTCCGTTGCCATTTGTAAGTGCCGGCGGAACAAGTTTACTTTTGTCGGCTGCTGCTGTGGGCATACTGTTAAACATCACCAGGCAATCGCCTAAAGTCGCCGACGCTCCGGAGTTAGCGCGACGGAACGATGAACTGGAGCAGGGCGAACAATGAGCAACGGCAGTTTTTTCTTCGCTGGGGGCGGGACCGGAGGACATATCTATCCAGCTATTGCCGTGGCGGAAAAGATAATCGAAATGCGGCCGAATGCCAAAATACATTTCTTTGTAAGCGACCGCGATATCGATTCACAAATCCTTTCCCGCTCCGGCTACGGCCTCCGCCGAGACGAGTCAAAAAGCACATTCCCATATACCAAACTTTCGGCGAAAGGTTTTTCCCTTCATCCAAGCAGGTTGTTTGAGTTCTGCAGATGTTTTTTGAAAAGCACCCAGCTGGCCAAACAGGTAATGACTAAAAATGGGGCCGCTGTGTTGGTTGGCGTGGGTGGTTTTGTAGCGGCACCAGCCTGCTGGGCGGCGCATAAACTGAAAATACCCGTTGCTCTCTTGAATGTCGATAGTGTGCCGGGACGAGCAAATAAAATAATAGCGCGATGGGCAGATGAGATTTTTGTGCAGTTTGAAGAAACGGCCGGTTATTTCGCCAAGTGCAAGGCAACCGTTAACGTTGTCGGCTGCCCTCTGCGAAGCGGCTTTGAAAACCCTGAGCCTGATAAGGTTAAGAGCTACTTAAAGCTCGATAAGAACAAAAGGATTTTGTTAATAGCAGGTGGTTCGAGCGGAGCGGCGAATGTCAATGAGGCGATGTGTTTGCTGCTGGAGAAGTTAGTTGCTTTTGCCAGTCACTGGCAGATAGTTCATTTAACCGGCGTTAATAATTACGACAAAGTCAGGCAGCAATACACCGGTGCGAAAATAAGCTCCAGAGTTTTAGACTATTTCGATGATATGGCAAATCTGCTGGCGGCTGCAGATTTGGTGATCGGCAGAAGCGGGGCGGTAAGTGTTGCTGAGTATGTGGCGGCTTCCGTGCCGAGTATTTGTATGCCCTACCCATACCATAAGGATATGCATCAGTACCGAAATGCCAGCAAATTAGTCGAGGCCGGTGCAGGAATAATCGTGGACGATTTACCGGACGCGAAAACGCGAGCAGAGCGGTTATGGCAAGAACTGGAGCCGCTGCTGAGCGATGAGAAAAAACGAGAGGAGATGAGAAAGGCCTGCGGAAAAATAGCAAATAAAGATGCGGCGATTAGAATCGCAGAAAGCCTGATAAAAAAAGCAGACGACAGTTAGTGGGCAGCGTACAGGACGACCGAGGACAGAAGACGGACGACGGAGGACAGCATTTCGATTTGCGATTTTCGATTGACGATTTTGGGTGATGGGATTTTTTTGAGTGGTTGCTGCCGGAGGCAGTGATGGGTTTCGTGTTGCGAGAAAATAAAAACTGCCGCATACGTAAAGCGCATACGCGCTTTACGTACGAGAGTTTTTCTTGTGATCGGGGTTTTTTGATTTTTTGGTTCTCCTTGATGGCGATTTCGTCTGGGGGGATAGGCCGAGAGGCCAAATTTCTGAATTGACGGGGATTAGAAAGTGGGTTTTGTACAGGGATTTAAGTATATAAGTATATGCGTATATACTTATGGAGTGCTTTAAGGAACATGGTTTTTTTAGTGAGGGTTTTGACCCTGATGAGATAGCATACGACCACGGTGGGATAGCAAACGACGCATCCCACATGGCAAGCGCATCTCACAGGGCAGGGAATCGAAAGACTGGGTCCAGGATAACGACCTTCCGGGATCTGCGCTACGCTACGAAAAGTTGGGCGAATTTGGGGGATTTTGCCAGCCATAGGTTTTTCACAAAAGCGTTAAAATCCTCGCATCAAACGCGCAAGTCGAGCGAAAAAATTGCAAAAAATTGCAAGAAAATTGCAAAAAATTGACAAAAATTGCACGAAATTGACCCATTTTGGACCATGATTGAAGCACCCCCTTGCGCAAATGATTGAAGGCGTTAATGAGTGAATGGGTGGATGTGTAGATGAGGGTGCAGAGCATTTTGGGTTCATAGTTCATCGAGAATTTCGTCACAAACGCGCAGGCGAAATAAGGAATTTTTCACATCAAATGCGCAAGCGAAATAGAGAAATTCTCGCATCGAATGCGCAAGCGTTTTTGTTCATAGTTTGTAGTTTATTGTTCGTTGTTCATTGTTCATAAAGAACAGAGGTCAGGAGTCAAAATACAGGAGACAGAATAATTTAAAAGTTAAAACTGAAAATCCAAAACCAAAGCTAAAAAGTTGAAAGTTGGGGTAGCGCCTGTCAGGGGCAATACCTAAGATACTTAGGTATTCTCTTTATGAATCCTAAATTCTGATGTCTAAATCAGCCGGACGAGTCCGCCAGACGGATGGCGGGTAAGACGCAGGGCAGGCAAGCCCGCCATACGGCGGCGGGTAAACCCGCCAGACGGAGTGGCGGGCAAGCGTTGGGCGATTTTGGAGAGGTAGGCTGGAAAGTATTTAAGTAATTAAGCAAGTACTTAAGTAGTTCATCAATAAATTACCGCTGTTGGTGCCGGAGGCTGCGATGAGGAAACATGGGTCCCCTGTCTGGGTCCCAGATAAAGACATTCTGGGATCTGCGCTTCGCTACGAAACGTTGGGCGATTTTGGGGGTTTTATTTAGCGTACAGCGTTCAGCAGGTAGCGGACAGGAAAGAAAGAAGAAATACAATACCTAAGATACTTAGGTATTCTTTTATTATTCTAGTCCTTTTGATTAATCAAAAGGACTACGAGCATTTTATTAGCGTTCTGTATGATGGGTGATATGTAGCGGACAGCGGATAGCGTGCAGCGGACAGGGAAAGAAAAGTGGAAAAAGATTGTGGGGGGCTACCGAAGGCAATACCTAAGATACTTAGGTATTCTTTTTCTAAGTCCTAAATCCTGATGTCTAAATCAGCCGGACAAACTGCAGGGCAGGCACTTCGACAGGCTCAGTGTAAACAAGCTCAGGATGGTCGTGGACAATATCTTGCAGTTTGGGTAGAATTTATCCGCCGAAGCTTTAGCGAAGGCGGATTGTAAAACAAGGAAAAGAGAAATTATGGCATGATGAAAACCGTGGAGTGGCTCCATTTTTTCCGATTTAGTGACGTTGAATCAGGAGTAAGACCAAATGGATAAGAGCGAAATATTCGTCGGAAGACAAGAGGAGCTACGCTCAATGGTTAACGATTAGTAAATAAGAGGAAAAACAATGGCTGTAGATATCAAGGGTTACAGGGTTTTTATTGCCTCGCCACGTGGATTGGAGAATGAGCGGCAAAAGTTCTTCGATACAATACAGGAGTACAACCGCGTAGAGGCATTGCCAGTCAATATTCAATTTGTACCTGTTGGATGGGAGTACACATTACCCGGAATGGGCCGTCCGCAATCGATCATAAATGAGGAAGTTAAGACATGTGATTATTTTGTTCTTGTCCTTTGGGACCGTTGGGGAACTCCACCTGATAAGAATGGAAAAGGCAAATATAGTTCAGGAACCGAAGAAGAGTACCATGTTGCTCTTGATGGTGTCGGGGACAAAGGATATCCGATGAGACAGATTGTCGCATTGTTCAAAGCCGTTGATGAACGGCGACTAAATGACCCTGGACCGGAACTTCAAAAAGTGCTCGATTTCAAAAAGAGACTCGAAGAAGAAAAAACAATCTTATTCAAAACATTCGAAGGACCCGATGATTTTGAGAAGATACTGCGAGCGATATTAGCTCAATGGAGGAGAGATGGGGAACAAGGCCAAACGGCAAAAGTTCGTAAACCCGAATTTCCTCCTTGTCCACAGCCTTCTGGAATACCCACAAAGCCCGAAAAAGAACTAAAAGCATTGACGGAACAAACCCGAAATATGGTCGAAGAAGCGCAAAAATCGGCGGACGAAGGGAAAATAACCGAGGCAGAAGAACTGTTCGCGAAGGCTGTTGTTAATAGCGGTGAACCCTATGCCTATACAGTTTACGGGCGCTTTCTGGCGCGAGTGGGGAGGTTAGGACAGGCACGGGTAATGCTTGAACAGGCTTTAGACATCTCTACCAAGATGGGCGATGAAAAGGGAGTTGCGGCGAGCTACGGCAACTTAGGGCTGATTTATCAAAAGAGGGGCGAATTAGACGAGGCAGAACAGATGCACAAAAAAGCGCTGGAGATAAATGAAAGAATAGGCTGGCTTGAGGGTATGGCAGGCAATTACGGCAACTTAGGGCTGATTTATCAAACGAGGGGCGAATTAGACAAGGCGGAACAGATGCTAAAGAAATCGCTGGAGATACACGAGAAGCTTGGCCGGCTTGAGGGGATGGCAAGCAATTACGGCAACTTAGGGCTGATTTATCAAACGCGTGGGGAATTGGACAAGGCAGAAGAGACGCTCAAAAGAGCGCTGGAGATAAATGAAAGAATAGGCTGGCTTGAGGGTATGGCAAACCAGTACGGTAACTTGGGTCTGGTTTATCTAACGCAGGGAGACTTAGACAAGGCAGAACAGATGCTCAAAAAGTCGCTGGAGATTTCGGAAAGAATAGGCTGGCTTGAGGGAATGGCAGGCAATTACGGCAACCTGGGGTTTATTTATAAAACGAGGGGCGAATTAGACAAGGCAGAACAGATGCTCAAAAGAGCGCTGGAGATAAATGAAAAAATAGGCCGGCTTGGGGGAATGGCAAGCGATTACGGCAACTTAGGGGTGATTTATCAAACGAGGGGGGAATTAGACAAGGCAGAAGAGATGTACAAGAAGTCACTGGAGATAGAGGAAAGAATAGGCCGGCTTGGGGGGATAGCAGACGATTACGCCAACTTAGGGTCAGTTTATAAACAGCGAGGAGATTATAAAAGAGCGAGGGAGTATTGGGAGAAGGCGCGGGATTTATATAAGAAGATAGGGATGCCGAATATGGTAAAGAAGGTTGAGGAATGGATAGAAGAAATAGACAAACCCCGTCATTAAAATGACGGGGCTAACCTAAATAAAGAAATGTGGAAGATGGTGGGCAGTTCGGTGTAGGGAATATGGATTAGGCGGATTTTTGAAATTAGGAGAGAAAACAAATGGCAGAGTATGCAGAAGCGGCAGGAAATCTTAGTTTTAAGGACAGGAAGGTAAGGCTTGTCGTATTGGGAGTCCTTCAAATAATCTTCGGCGGGCTATGCGCTCTAATAGTGCCCTTTATGATATTGGGAATGGTGGCAGCAGCGGCTGCCGCCAGTAAAGGTGCGGCTGGAGGTGTCAACTTAAGGATGATGATTCCAGGGGTCCTGTTTTATTTGGCGCTGGCGGTCTGGTTTATCTGGATGGGGATAGGTTCGGTAATGACACGACGATGGGCACGCGCGATAATATTAGTCAGCTCGTGGCTGTGGCTTATCTGTGGTGTGTGCGGATTTGTTTTGATACTGACGATTCTTCCGAATATATACGCCAAGATGGGGGAAAGCGGCGGGATGCCCAAAGGTGCGGTTACCGTTATGAAGTATGTAATGACAGCGTTTGGGGCCGTGATTTATGTGGTCGTACCGGGCATTTTCGTACTGCTTTACAGCGGTAAAGATGTGAAGGCAACGTGTGAATACAGAGACCCGAAGGAGCGATGGACCGACAGATGTCCACTGCCTGTTTTGGTTGTGAGTTTTATGTCCGCTGTCTGGGCGGTCTCAATATTGTCTATGGGGATATACAGATGGGCCATTCCGTTTTTTGGAAGTATCGTGAGCGGAACGGCCGGGGCAATCATAATATTAGTTTTGACCTTAGTGCTGGCCTATATAGCGTGGGGGGCATACAAGCTGGATGTAAAAGCGTGGTGGTGTGCGCTGCTGGTGCACGTAGGATGGTCTTTATCAGCAATTATTACGCTCTCGACCGTGAATATGGAGAAATTCTATGAGAAGATGGCTCTTTCGAGTCAGCAGATGGACATGATTAAGCAGTTCAGTACGCTATGGGAACCAAGGATGAGCTTATTTTTAGGTTTTTGGGCTATAGTCGTTCTGGCGTATCTTATTTATGTCCGAAGGTATTTCATAGACGCTTTCCTAAACAAAAGCGAACCTCGCGCGGGCAACCCCGTGTGAAACCCGTGGCTAAATACAAACGCCCAGACGACGGACGACAGAGGACAGAGGACGGGTAAGTAAAAAAATAGTATCCGAACTGCAGGCAGGACCGCGATATCTGGATTCCCGCCTTCGCGGAGATGACAAAGTGAAAGGAAAAATAGATGAATAGTAAATTGTTTGGTCCGATGGCAGTGGTGTTGGTGTTTGCAGCGGCGGCTGCGGGCAGCAGTGCTGGGAAACTAAGCGTTGTTGCGGAAGGAGCTAAAGTGGAAAAGCTGGCCGGCGGATTTAAGTTCACAGAAGGGCCGGCGGCTGATGCCAAGGGCAATATCTTCTTTACAGATATCCCGAACAATCGAATTTGCAAGTGGTCATTAGACGGCAAGCTATCGACGTTTCGCGAAAACTCCGGAGGGGCCAACGGCCTATACTTCGACAAAGACGGCAACCTGCTGGCCTGCGAAGGAGACGGACGCCGGTTGGTATCCATCGACCCCAAAGGCAATGTGACAGTGCTGGCTGATAAGTACGACGGCAAGCGATTCAACAGCCTCAACGACCTCTGGATTGACCCGAAAGGCGGTGTTTACTTTACCGACCCCCGCTACGGCCGCAGAGACAATATGGAGCAGGGCGGCGAGTATGCGTATTACCTCTCGCCGGACCATAAAAGAATAGTCCGGGTGGTCGATGATATGGTCAGGCCTAACGGAGTAATCGGCACCGCTGACGGCAAGAGACTTTACGTTGCAGACCATGGCGGTGGAAAGACATTTGAGTACAGCATCAATAAAGACGGGACGCTGTCGAATAAAAAGCTCTTTGCGCCGGAGGGCTCTGACGGGATGACCATAGATAACGAGGGTAACGTTTATCTGACGACAGATGTAGTGGCGGTTTATAACAAAAACGGTGAAAGAATTGAGACAATCGAGGTTCCCGAGCAGCCTGCCAATGTCTGCTTCGGCGGCAAAGATAAACGGACGCTCTTTATCACAGCCCGAACCTCATTATACTCGGTGCGTATGCGGGTAGTCTCAGCGGCGCCGTAATCACCGAAAAGATTTTGGTGGCATCGAGCCGGGATTCAGTTATAATTTCAAGCCTTATTCCTTATTTTTGAAAGTTTGAGATGAATATGAAAAAGACAATACTTGCTTTCGCACTTGTCCTGATTGCATTATTTTTAGTTAGTTGCCAAAAGCCCCAAGAAGTCAAGCGTCCGCTCGAATACGACAGGCCTTTGCCGCCGGGAGAGTTTGCGCTGCGAAAGATAACGAATCCCGCAGATATTCCGGACTTTACGCCCGCTTGTTATGACCTGTCAAATCTTAAAATTTCGGCAGCGAAGAGCCTGAACTATCTATCTAAACCATCGAGCAAACAGTTTTTTCCTCGCGGTGATATAACTCATCAGCGCACGGTTGATAGTCTTAAAGCATTTACTGAGCTATTAAATTCCGGCCTTCGAGGCAGTCAGCTCAACGATGCGATACGTCAGAAATTCGACGTTTATATCTCTGTCGGCTGTGATGATAAAGGTACGGTCCTGTTTACGGGTTATTATACGCCGATTTTTGACGGCTCTCTTACACGAACGAGCCGTTTCGAGTATCCGCTTTACAAACAGCCCGCCGACCTTGTTAAGGGTGCCAAAGGCGAAATCGTCGGCAGGCGTGGTCCGGGTGGACAGATTGAGCCATATCCGTCGAGGCAGGTCCTTGAAACTTCGGGTTCGCTTGCGGGCCAGGAGCTGATTTGGCTCGGCGACCTGTTTGAGGCTTATATCGCTCATGTCCAGGGTTCTGCGAAGATAAGGCTTCCTGACGGCAGTCTTAAAGGTGTCGGCTATACCGCCAGCAACGGCCAGGAATACAAAAGTCTCTCCAAGGCAATGGTCGAACAGGGCAAAATCAGCAAGGAGCAGATGAGCCTTTCTGCGATGATAGAATATTTCAAGAGGCATCCTGAGGAAGTCGGTCCCTGCACGCAGCTTAATCCTCGTTTTATATTCTTTATGGAAGAAAAGGGCGGGCCCCGCGGTAGTTTGAACGAGGAAGTAACGCTTTACAGGAGCATAGCGACGGACAAGTCTATTTTCCCACCGGCGAGTCTGGCTTTTATCTCAACCGAATTGCCTTATGAAAAAGACGGGATTGTTTCAGACATGCCTTACAGCGGTTTTGCTTTTGACCAGGATACAGGCGGCGCGATTCGTGCAGCCGGCAGATGTGATGTATATATGGGTCAGGGCGACAAGGCGGGCAAACTTGCCGGGCGAACCTATCAGGAAGGCCGGCTCTATTATCTGTTTGTAAAATAAAAAAAGTTTCGGCGGGGGCTAACCATAACGACAACCCCCACCGCGCGGGGTGGGGGCTAAATATTTTTGAGATTGCCGCGCTCCTTCGACTTCGCTCAGGACAAGTGCGCTCGCAATGACCCCGCACTTACGTTTGGGGTTCTGATTTTTTTCTGAGCGGCAGGACGCCGGCCAATTCGCCGATGACGTTGACCAGCTCAGTGTCGGAAGGAATAACAATCTTTGCGTTATCTTTGAGGGCCTTTTCGACCATTTCGAGTTTTCTAAGAATCTGGGCGTTGCCGATGAAATATTTATCGGCGGCCTCGTTGACGAGTCTTATCGCCTCAGCTTCGCCTTCGGCGGCGAGAATTTTAGCCTGCCTTATTCCCTCGGCCTTTTTAATCTCGGCCCGTTTTTGGCCATCAGCTGCTCTTTCCACCGCGTTGGCAAAATCGAGGGACGCTATTTTTTCATTTTCCGCTTTGACGACCTTGTTCATTGTTTCCTGAACGTCCTTCGGCGGGTCGATTTCCTTCAATTCGGTGCGCACTATTTCCATACCCCAGCTTTTGGTTTCCTTGGACAGGGTTGTAAGCAGCTCGCCGTTTATTTTGTCCCTTTCGCTGTTGGCTGATTTGAGCGTCAGAGTGCCTATGATGTTTCGCAGGGTCGTTCTGGCAAGATTTACAATCTGCCACTGATAGTTATTGACATTATATTGAGAACTCTTGACGCTTTCCTCATCGGCTTTGACTTTAAAGTAAACCTGTGCGTCGACCTTGGCATTAAGATTGTCGTTGGTGATTATCTCCTGAGGCTGAGCATCCACCATTTGCTCGGTGATGTTTATCTGAATCATTCTCTCTATTACCGGAATAATCCAGTTGAATCCGGGCAAGGCAAAGCGATGGTATTTGCCGAGCCTTTCGACGAGTCCTCTATGTGTAGGCCGAACAATTCGGACGCCAAAGAGGAAAATCATTACAGCAACAGCAATTATTGTAGGCCAAACCATAACTACCTCCTTTCCGCCGCAGGCGGATAAATTTTGCAACCTTAGATTGATGTAATGACGTAAGCCATACTGCGTATTATACGTCAGGAGAGGAAAAAAGGCAAATAAAGGATAGCGGTTAGCGTACAGCGGATAAGGTAAAATTCCCTCGACCTGAATGTTGTGAATCGGTATACTTTGTTCAGGAAAAGAAGATATGGACTACAGAAGAATTATTCCCTGTCTGGATGTAAAAGACGGCAGATTGGTCAAAGGGGTTAACTTCGTTCGGCTCAAAGACGTCGGCGACCCTGCTGAAAATGCTGCGGCTTACAGCGAAGCAGGAGCGGATGAGCTGGTGTTCTTAGATATCACGGCAACAATCGAAAAAAGAAAAACACTCCTCGATGCAGTTAAAAGGACCGTTGAGTCGATACCATCGAGTCTGCCATTAACCGTCGGCGGAGGAATCGGCAACTGTAAACAAATCGAGGAATTATTAGATATCGGCGTATCAAAGGTGTCCATCAATACCGCTGCGGTGCGGAAGCCGGGGTTTGTTAAAGAAGCGGCCGAGATGTTCGGCAGCGAGAAAATCACTATCGCTATAGATACCAGGAGTAATCCGAGCCTGTCATCGGGTTTCGAGGTTATGATAAAAGGCGGCAGAGAAGGGGCAGGTATCGATGCTGTCGAGTGGGCAAAAAAGGCAGAAGATTCGGGGGCTGGGGCGATTCTGCCTACAAGTATGGATGCAGACGGCACACAGGCTGGCTACGATATCCCGATGACGAGGGCGATAGCGGATGCGGTGAATATTCCGGTAATTGCGTCCGGCGGGGCGGGGAAGCTCGAACATCTGTATCAAGCGATTGTCGAGGCACACGCTGACGCTGTTCTTGTGGCTTCGATAGCACACTTCGGCATATATACTATCAGGCAAATGAAAGAATACCTTGCGGAACGAGGGATAGCGGTCAATCTTTAATGGGCTGATAGTTATCAGACTCCGGCAAGGGTCTCTCGCCTCCGGCGGATTTGCCGAGGCAAAATCTGCGAAAGTGGGTGCTTAAATCGGTCGATTAGTGGTTCGATAGGCTCACCACAGGTGAGGCACTGCGAGCAGGTAATATTGAGCCGGCAGGAAGGTGTTAGTAATGCCTACCAAAACCCAAAAAAATAAATTGCCTCTGCAAATTGAGATACTTAATGTTCAATGGTATCCGAGCAGCCGGAGCTGTGTGCGAGCACCGATACATCGGGGTCGGTGTGTCAGGCCACAACAAATGCCGCCGTTAATGGTTCGTAAGGCAGAGTGGCGACAGTAAGATTTCCGCTGAAGCAGGCTGGGTAAGCGAGCCTGGCGAGGTCATACCGATTTTCCACAAGACTCGAAGATTCTTATGGTGCTTTTGCCGGCGTGTTTGGCCATATATAAAGCCTTGTCAGAACTGCTGGTGGCATCATCCGGGTCGGCGTCGGCATCATACTGGCCGAGGCCAATACTAATCGAGGGGTTTATCTGGTCTTTTTTCCAGGTTACGGGTGAGTGTCTGACACTATCCACCATACGTTCGGCGACGACTGTGGCATCAGCGAGCGAAGTGTTTGGGAGAATTACCGCAAACTCGTCGCCACCATAACGTGCGGCGGTGTCAATCTGCCGGATGCATTCCTGAATCTTTCTGCTGACGGCTCTGATGACCTTGTCGCCGGCACGGTGGCCGAAGGAATCGTTTATTTCTTTGAGATTGTCGATGTCAATCATAATGAGAGAAATCAGTCCACCGTAACGTCTGCATCTGAAGAGTTCCCTTTCGAGGACCTCGTAAAAGGTTCTATGGTTGGCGAGGCCGGTCAGGCCGTCAATGGTGGCCTGATGCTGCATTTTTTCGAAGAGTTTTATATTGCCAATAGAGGCGCCGACGAGCTGGCCAAACAACTCAATCAGTGTAATATCGTCACAATTAAAGCCTCCCCCTTCCACCTTATCCGCCAGATTGAGTACACCAACGACCTGGTTCTGACAGATAAGCGGGACAATGGCACAGGCCTGGTTCTTATAATTATTGGCAAAATTGCGGGATGATTTTAGGATAATCGGCTTTTTGTGGGCGTTATGTCGGCGGTGAGTATAAGCTCCCTGCTTCTGGCAGCCATAACCATCGGGGAAGGGGGGTTTTGATTGAGTGAGACAATCTTGTTTATCGGAAACGGATGATTGGCCTTCTGCAGGTACAAAATCGTGTTCGTCTCATCAATCATGTACAGCGAGGCAAGCCTGACGCCAATTAGCTTTGGGATGTTTTCAACGCAAACATCCGCAATTTGCTCGATGTCGAGACAGTTTATGCGTCTGGCCAGTGGTGTTATCTGCTCAAGCAGTGAACCGCTGCCTTGCTGGTGATTGACGGTACCTTCCGAGTTTTTGCCGTTTTGCTGCATACCAGTGAATAGACCCATAATAGTGGCACTTAAACAATGATAGTGCCAAACCCCAATAGTTTTCCACAATCTGCTCTGTACCCTGGTGGGCTACCGAGCCGAGACCCTGCAAAAATCGAGGTCTACCACAGAAAACTTACTGAATCTTTTTGCGTGCGAAAAATTTTTTTGAAAAAAAGCGAAAAAAAGAAGTTGACAAGGGAAGAGGAATGTATTTTACATTTTGCAAAACGTAAAATACATTATTGCTTTGGTCAATGAGGAGCGATATTTGAACATGGAACCAAAGACCAGAAACAGAACTTTTGAGATACCTGCCAAACTCTATCGCATCGGAGAGGTGGTTCGCTACAGTCCGTTCTCCCGGCAAACTATTCACAACTATACGATAATGGGACTTATCCGAGAGGCAAAATGGACGGAGGGAGGGCATCGGCTGTACGACGAATCGGTGTTCGAGAGATTGGCAAGGATTACCGACCTTAAAAAAAGCAAAACTCTACTGGAAATAAAACAGATTCTGAGCAGAGAAGAGACGGCAAGCAGAATATCAAAGGCGAGTTCAGGGCCTGAACAGAACTGATTAATGCGTATGCAAAGGAAGTGCATATGAGTCCGGGCCCGCTGATAACGGATGGCGTCACAGAGCTATTAGTTAATATAATCGAGTTCACCGACATTCGCCGAAAGATACTCCAGCAGAACATCGACAATATGCACACGCCCGGTTACGTGCCGAAGGACCTTCCAATAGACGAGTTTTCCGAGCTGTTAGATGAGGCCATCGACGATTATGTTCAGAACCGACAATATCTATTATGTGACGGTGCGAATGTTAAATTTGACGGCAGGCTCTATGTTCGGCCGGTGTCCGATGCAGCCGCTATGTTACTGCTGGAAGAAGACCAAAACAGATATCTGGAGTCGCAAATAGACAAGCTGATGGAGAATTCCCTTAACAGGAGACTGGCGGAGGAGCTTTTGAGGCGAAAAGCGGAAAAGGATTTGAGCCTTCAGGCGACTGTTAATTAAGCTTCGGCAAAAGACGTCTGCCGAGAATGTCGGTTGCGATGAGGGTTTTTGCGAAGACAAAGGAGTGGTTCTTCTAAAGTTATTCGGCGGCCGGCCGATAGGGAATGAAACAAGGACGTTTCTTAGGCAGATGAAAGGGCGAGTCCTTCGACTACGCTCAGGGCAAGTTCGCGTAACGGCGAGTCGGTGGTCGTTATCGGACTAATACGCCACAGGCGTATAAAAAGGAAAGGTTACGTATGGCACGTACCAGCAGCACAGGAAAAACAAAACAGCGAACCGATGTGGAGCAAATATGGGAGCAGTTCTTCGAGACCCGCGACGAGCATTTCCGTAATCAGCTTATAGAGCACTACAGACCTTTAGTAAAACAGACGGCGGAGCGTCTCCACAGCAAACTACCCGGTAAGGTTGAGGTTGAAGACCTTATCAGCGCCGGGACCTTCGGGCTGATGGACGCGATAGATGCCTTTGACCCTGAGAGGGGCGTAAAGTTTGAGACATATTGCCTGCCGCGGATAAGAGGCTCAATCCTTGACGAACTGCGGAGCATGGACTGGGTTCCGCGATTAGTCCGCGCGCGTGCCCATCAACTAACAAGGGCTACGCGGTCGCTGGAGACATATCTCGGCCGAAAACCTACGGAAAAAGAGACGGCTGAAGAGCTGGATATGGATACTGAAGAGTTCAACAGACTCCAGCGAGATGCCAATGCGGTCGGGCTGGTATCGCTGGACGGGGGATACAATAATAACGACGATGACGGTGAAAAGAACGTTCGCGAAATAGATATCATCAAGGACAAAAAAAGCGAAGACCCCCTTGTAGAGGCACAAAAGCGAGACCTGAAGAGTCTGCTGACGAAGGGATTGACGCGAGCTGAGCAACTGATTGTAATTTTGTATTATTACGAAGAAATGACGATGAAGGAAATCGGGGCGACGCTTGATTTGTCCGAATCCCGAGTATCACAAATGCATACGTCCATTGTCGCGAGGCTAAAGGCCCAGATGAGCAGCCGAAAAAGGGAATTTGCGGTCTAATCCGTCGCTCGTGGCTTGTGACCCGTCGCTCGTATTTTGTGTTCCATCACTTCCTGTAAACGTAGTGAAATCATGCTACTCAAATCTTGATTTTATTCCCGCTTACGCATAGAGTAAAGCGGCGTGTATTTGCAAGGAGAAGCCGATGCGATTTACGAAGATGCAGGGTTTGGGCAACGATTACGTCTACGTCAATTGCTTTGAAGAGACGGTTGACAAGCCGGAGCAATTGGCGCCGATAATCAGCGACCGGCACTTCGGTGTGGGCTCCGACGGTCTGATTCTGATATGTCCATCAAGGACAGCGGATGTGAGGATGCGGGTTTTCAACGCCGATGGTTCAGAGGCGGAGATGTGCGGCAACGGTATTCGATGCGTTGCCAAATATGCATACGAACATAAATTGGCCAAGGGCGGCGGTGCGTTTTGCGTGCCCGGCCAGCAGCCGTATCCTATTTCGCTGAGAATAGAGACCGGCAACGGCGTGCTTACGGTCGGCCTTATTGTTAATGATGCTGACAAGGTGGAAAAGGTCTGCGTCAATATGGGCCAGCCAATTTTGACACCAAAGGATATTCCTGTAAAATTGCCGGGCAAAAAAGTGATAGAAGAGCCGATAGAAATTCTCGGGAAGAAGCTGCGGATGAGCTGCGTGTCAATGGGAAATCCTCATGCGGTATTTTTCTGCGATGATGTTGAGGCGATTGAGCTTGAGAAAATCGGGCCGGTAATCGAGAGACACAAACTTTTTCCGAACCGAGTAAATGTAAATTTTGCTGAGGTTGTCGGTGAAGGTGAATTTAAGGTTCGGACGTGGGAGCGCGGCAGCGGAATTACAATGGCCTGCGGCAGCGGGGCGTGCGCCTGTTGTGTGGCGGCTAATTTGACGGAAAGATGCGGGCGAAACTGTGTGGCGCATCTAGCCGGCGGCGACCTCGAATTGAACTGGAGCGAAGAAGATAATTGCGTCTATATGGCTGGGCCGGCTGTGGAAGTTTTTGAGGGCAACTGGTACGAAAAATAGCCTCTTCATAAAATTGCGATTATTGCAGTTACCAAAAAGAGCAACGGGAATTTTTTGGGGCGTCTCTTAGATTCGACTGTTTAATCAGAATCGTTTCCTTCTAAGCAGCACCAAGCCACCTAAAACCAGTGGCAGGATAGTAGCAGGTTCTGGGATAAGAACAGCCTCCTGTACGAGCGTGGCGACGCTTGTTCTGACAACATCCGATGCAAAGGCGTAGTTGTAGGTAACACCACTAGGATTGAAGGGATTATTGGCTAAGCCGTTACTGGCGTCTTCGGGGGAGTGATAGTAGGCATTGCAGCCAGAAAACCATATTTCGTCGGCGGTGTTCTCTATGGCCAAAATGGCAGGGAAGCCGGCTGAGATAAAAGGGCCCTGGTCACTGGCGGTCCAGTCGGATGTGGATGGAGTATCGGTATCTAAGCTCAGTGACGGCACATAAGTTTGAGCCGCTGTGATGAATGTATCGGCCCAGTCAAGGCAGGCTGCTGTATTTTGGGTTCCGATGTCCAGGTCTTCCGGCTGGGTAGGGTCATTGTCCCAGCCTGGCCGCAGTATCATATCCAGATTGATCATTCCGGCGATGGTCTTGTTGTTGGCGAGAACCACATTATTAACGTAATCACTGCTGCCCTTCATCCCATCTTCTTCAGCGTTGAAGCCGATGAAGCGAATTGTGCATTCGAAGCTATACTGGCTAAGTACCCTTGCAGCCTCAAGCAGCCCGGCTATCCCTGAGGCATTATCATCGCCGCCAGGTCGCTCGCCGCTGCCATAAGTGTCGTAGTGACCGCCGAGAATGTAAATTTTATCAGGCGACACAGTTCCAGCCAGCTCGGCAACGACATTATTGTAGGTTCCTTGAAGGACAGTGCTTAGACCCATTTCAGAGAATTTGTCACGGAGGTACAGTGCGGCCTCCTGGTTTCCGAGATTTCCACCACCCGCCCAGCCATCACGGCTCCGGTAACTTTGATTGAAACTCGAATCATAAAGTCCAAGGCCGCAACTCTCAACAGCTAAGCGAAAGTTTTGATATTGGCTCTGCGAGACCTGGTTAACGATGTTCTGAATTGTTTGGCTCGATGCTTGTACAGAGTAGGAAGAACCGAACGTTACCAGTAAAAATATTGCACCAACTCCCCGAACGTTCAGATTGACTATCCTGCTCATTCTGTACCCACACTCCTCCGCGCCTAAGAGCGGTGTATTATTATACAACTTTCGAAGTTTGGTTTCAAGTTAAAAAGGCACTTAAAGGCGGGGGTTTTTCTCATAATCTTCTCTGCAGCAGACCTTGTGAGGCCAAGAAAAGGTGTATATTGCTTCGGTTAGACCTGTTAATAGTCAGCACATAAAAACTTCGGTTTGTCCGGCAGAGGCTAAACCCTTAGAGAGTATCTGGCAGGAAAGGTAATTCTTATGTGCAAAGCTTGGGCGAACGGCAGAATTCGAGTGCAATACCATATTTGTTGTAAGAAGGGTGAGCTACGTTAGTACGGTCGATGGTTTCGGTTCTCAAAACTTTAGCGAAAGCTGAGATGCGGCCGCCATAATCGAGCTGGCCTGCTTTCGGTGGTATTGACAACTCTATCCTTAAGAGATTTCCGGCGGTGAAAGAGTCGGCAGGGGTTTCGAAATACAGGCCGCCCGGACTTACGTTGACCGTGCGGCCGATGTAGACTGTTTCCCGTGTTGCGTCAACTTTAAAGCAGGACAAATCAAATTTTGCTGCGAGGCGCTTGAATCTGCGCTTCTCATGCTCACCCGTTATCTGCATCCGTGCATTGTCCTCCTGATTTTTACTCGAAACACCCTCCAAATTAGAGCAAAACTCATACCAAGATGAAGCCGAGGTAAATATCCCAGTTTTACTTTTGCAAGTGTTTGTCGGGCTTTGGGTTAGGCGGGTTTGTCGTTTGACGGCGGGGCGGACAGATATAGAGTGGCTTAAAGAGGGCGGATAATGTTGACAAATGGCAACGCCGAAGACTGATTTTACCCGACCGGAAGGCTGAATATTGTGCAAAAGACCATTTTAGCTGTTTATTTTGCAAAATGTTGCGCTTATTGTTAGATAAACGGTAGTAGATGTCCGGCCGAAAGAACAAATATGTTGTTTTTTTGCAACGTTAGTGCTTGACAGCGGAGAGATATAGCTTATTTTAATACCGTCCGCCTAAGGTGGATAAAACTGCGAGGATGGGAAAAAGTTAGTCCCGATAATTCGAACGACACGGACTTGCAGGTGATGTCAAATATAATGAACCCCAATGCTTTGGCTAATAAGCTCAGCATAAATGCCGGTAAGGAAGTGAGGCTTGGACTACTTGGCAAAGCAATCGTGCAGTCACTGCCGGTGGGCGTGGTTGCGTACGGACCTGACCTGCGGTTAATCGAGGCCAATCCACACGCTGCGAAATTGATAGAGCTGGGCGATTACATCGACAAGTCACTCGCCAAGGGCACCGATAAGGACGGCTCACCTGGATTAGACTGGAGCCAACAACTGAAAGAGGTTCTGTCAAAGAACCAACCACGGATGTTCGACAACGTCAATTACACATTGAACGGCAAGATGAGGCTTCTTCGAATTGTCTGTACGCCGCTGAAGACGACGGAATCAGCGGAAAGTTTGGGTGGGACCATCATAATCGAAGACATAACGGAGAAAGTTGATACGCAAAGACAGTTGGCCAGTGCTGAGAAGCTGGCTGCCATCGGGCAGCTTGCGTCGAAGGTGGCGCACGAGCTGAACAATCCTCTGGACGGGATTTTAAGATACGTGAATCTATCGCTGAGAATCATTGAGCAGGAAAGTCTTGAGAAGCCAAAGGAATACCTTACACAGTGCCGACAGGGTCTGATGAGAATGGTTCAAATCGTGAGCGAGCTTTTGGAATTTTCGCGTAATAGTTACGCGTTTTTCGAATACACCAAAATAGAACGGATTATCGAAGACACGATAAAAGCGATGGAGCCGAGGGCGGAGGCCTGCGGTGTTCGGATACTGCGAAACTACACTGCGGATATGCCAAAAATCAGGAGCAGCAACCTGTTTCAGGTGTTCTGCAACCTGATAAAAAACGCGCTGGACGCGATGCCGGATGGGGGGCAGCTCAGCATTTCGACGCGATTAGCGGGAGATAATACGGCGGTTGCAGAGTTTCGCGATACAGGAACAGGCCTGCCGACAGAAAACACCGAAGCGATATTCGAACCTTTCTTTACGACAAAAGATAAAATCAAGGGCACAGGGCTGGGACTGGCGATATCGAAGGACATAATCGAAAGACACGACGGCCGAATAACCGCTGAAAACGCCGAGGGGGGCGGCAGCGTGTTCACCGTGTATTTACCGGTGACAAGCGAAGATTCATAAAGAGAGCGCCTCCGCCGAAGCGGCTACGTCGCTCGCGCGAAGGCGGAAGGAAAATCATCTGCTATGAGAGAAAAGCATATTCTTATCGTAGACGACGACAGAATTATCTTAGATTCGCTGTGTGAGTTTTTATCGCTGGAAGGATTCGAGACAACAGGGGCTGAGACATTAAAAAGTGCCCTGGCTGAACTGCAGAACAAGAACTATAGCCTTGTTATAACGGATGTGAATCTGCCGGACGGAGACGGCCTGGGATTGCTGGATGTGGTGCGAAAAGATTACCCGCAGACGGTTGTTATTGTAATAACCGGCTACGGCACAATCGAAAGCGCGGTGCAGGCGATTAAGAAAGGCGCTTACGACTACCTGACAAAACCAATTGTCGATGACGAGCTGCGATTGGCGATAGACAGGGCGCTGCAACAACAATCACTTATGAATGAAAATGAGAGGCTGCGACTACAGCTTCGGCAGAAGTTCAGTCTGGAAAGCATAATCAGTCAGGATTACAAGATGGCGAAGATATTTGACCTTGTTGAGGCTGTTGCCGACAGCAAGACGACAATACTGATGACAGGGCCGTCGGGGACGGGCAAAAGTATGCTGGCGAGGGCGATACATTATCGTTCCAGCCGACGAAATCAGCCATTTGTGGAGGTAAGCTGCGGAGCTCTTCCGGAAACTCTGCTGGAAAGCGAACTGTTCGGCCATGTTAAAGGGTCGTTTACCGGAGCGGTAAGTAACAAGAAAGGGAAATTTTTGGCGGCGGACGGCGGAACGGTTTTCCTCGATGAAGTTGCCAATGCGTCGGCGGCACTACAGGTCAAACTTTTGCGGGTTCTGCAGGACAGACAATTCGAGGCGGTCGGCAGCAATAAAACTATAACCGTCGATACGAGGATGATAGTCGCTTCAAATCAGGACCTGGTGCAACAGGTAAAGCAAGGCAAATTTCGTGAAGATTTGTATTACCGGATAAATGTGGTGATAATAAACCTGCCGCCTTTGTGCGAAAGGGTCGGCGATATTCGGCTGTTAGCTGAGCATTTTCTGCAGGTTTACAGCGCACAACACCAGCGGGAGAAACTTGGCATCGCTGATGATGCGATGGAGTGTTTGGAGCGGTACTCCTGGCCGGGCAATGTTCGTGAGCTGGAAAATGTGATTGAGAGAGCGGTTCTGCTGAGCAAAAACAGCTTCATCAGTTCTGATGATTTGCCGAGCGTGATAAAGCAGGAGGTAAACCGGCGGCGGAAGACATACGAGCCTATGAGCTTAAAAGAGGCGCTGGCTGAGCCGGAAAAAGATATTATCCGCCAATCGCTCGAATTAAATCACTGGAGCAGGCAGGAGACCGCCAGGAGTTTGCAAATAAACCGCACAACGCTGTACAAGAAAATGAAAAACTACGGACTCGATGTTGAGGCGGAGAGATTGGGCTTAGCCTAATGCCCGGGACAGGATTCGAACCTGCAAGGGATATTCCCACCAGCACCTCAAGCTGGCGCGTCTGCCAGTTCCGCCACCCGGGCGTTTCAATTGACTCCTTCGACTCCTTCGACAAAGCTCAGGATAAATTTGCTCAGGACAGGTATTTACTATTGATTATTTTCTATTTTATTTACTGTCGATTGTCAATCAGTAAGTCGGTTAGTTACGTTCCTCTTTTGTTGTCCCAGAGCAGGATTTGCAGGCGGTTACAGAAGGCAAAGCCTGTGCGTTTGCACATTTCGGCCACCATTGGTGATTTGGCCAAGAGTTCGTCCCTTGTAGAAGCCTGCGGCATTAACATTACCTTTTCCGAGTCGACGTCGCCGATTTCTTCTACCGTTTGCTGTATTTCTGATAAGTCGTCCTGTGAATCGATGACAAACTTCAACTGATAATTGTGATGGTCGAGCAGCTCACGCAAAACAGATAAATCAAGCCTTGAATCTTCGTGGACGGCTGAAAGTTTCGGGTCGGCCGGCGTAGAGTTACTCAATTTCGGGCTGATACTCATCAAGTCACAAGGCATATCGGCAATATATGCGATGCCGGCAGTTTCAATCGTTATGTGTTTTCCCAGGGTTTTTAACTGTCGGGCCAGCTTCGGCAGGTCTGAGTTTACCATTGGTTCGCCGCCGGTTATCACGATGAATTTGGAGGGCCATTGCCGGATGGTCCAGAGGATTTTTTCAATATTGAAATTTTCCCCGGCGGTACTATCCCAAGCGTATTTTGTGTCGCACCACTTGCATCGCAGCGGGCAGCCGGGCAGGCGAATAAAAACGCTGGGAATGCCAGCCAGGAAACCCTCGCCTTGCAGAGAATAAAAGATTTCGTTTATTCTCATCAGCTAACTTCCAGTTACGTATTCAATAGGGTCTTTCAGACCTGCTTCGGCAAAGCCTTTTAATCTTAATCTGCAGGAGTCACATCTGCCACAGCTTCTGCCGGACTCGTCGGGGTCATAACAACTGCAGGTTATGGAATAATCGACGCCTAATTTTGTACCTGTAAGGATAATTTTGCTTTTGGTCATATTTATAATCGGGGTATGGATGCGGAATTGGCCTTTTCGATTAACAGCGGCGGCGGTGGCGAGATTGGAAAGTTTTTCAAAGGCGGATATAAATTCAGGGCGGCAGTCGGGATAGCCGCTGTAATCGGTGGAGTTTACGCCTATAAAGATATCAAATGCACCCAATACTTCAGCCCAGGCGAGGGCGTAACTTAAAAATATGGTGTTGCGGGCGGGCACATAGGTCGGCGGGATATGGTCGGGCCTGTCTAAATCACTTCTATCCTTCGGGACCTCAATCGAGCGGTCGGTAAGAGCGGAGCCGCCGAAAGCGGCCAAGTCGATGTCGATTATGCGGTGCTCAGAAACAGCCAACAATCGGGCTATTTTTTTTGCGGCCTCGACCTCGCGGTTGTGCCGCTGGCCATAATTAAAAGTCAAGGCAAATAATCGGAAACCTTCGCTTCGAGCGATAGCGAGGGTGGTGGCTGAATCGAGTCCGCCACTCAACAGAACGACTGCTTTTTTATCTTTCTTCATTTTTCTCGACCTTGTCAAAAGCTGTGGTATCCATTATATTAGGTTATCGCGAATCTTGCGAGGTGCAGTAGATGGAGAAAAAGCCGAAATTTGAGCTGTTCGACAACCCCAGTCCGGAGCGTGATTACGTTATTACAATCAGATGTCCCGAATTTACGAGTGTCTGTCCGCGGACGGGTCAGCCGGACTTCGGCGAGATTGTCATCGAATACATTCCGGACGAGGTATGCGTCGAGCTAAAGAGCCTTAAATTCTATATGCAGAGCTATCGCAATCGGGGAGTCTTTTATGAGACATTGACAAATGAGATTTTAGATGATTTAACCGATGCCTGCAAGCCGAGATGGATGAAAGTTACCTCACGGTTTACCCCACGCGGCGGGATAACCACGGAGGTTGCAGCGGAATATAAATCCGCCACAGGCGGATAAATCGAGAAATAACCATCGGAGGCAAGAAAATGACCGTGACATTTCATTGCGAACACTGCGGCAAAAAGATAGAGGCGCCCGACAGCGCCGGTGGCAAATGGGGTAAATGCCCCGCCTGCCATAACAAATTATACGTTCCGGACCTCAGCGAAGGCGAAGAATTGAAACTGGCGCCGATAGATGAAAGTGAAGAGGCAAGACGAAAACGACTGATGGACGAGACCTCCAAGCTCAGCGAGGATATACTGCTGGAGAAAGAGATTCCGGATGAGTCTGCTGAGGTTGAGGCGGATGCTACGGTATGGCCGGCTGAAATCAGCGACGAGCAACTGAAGAAAAACATCATCGGCTATCTGCGTCAAACGGCGGAGGGGCAGATGGAAGCGGCCAAGAGGAGCAGAGGCTTGATAACGCCGTACGGCAAGAGGACAATAAAGATTCTCGACAGGATAGCACTTGCTGAGATACCGGAACGGGAACTGGCGGGCATCCCACAACAGAAACTTTCAGGTCTGATAAGAGAGCTGCGCAGCAAAATAGGCTAAGGGAAAAGATTTTTAGTCCATTGCAAAGTCCCTAAAAAGCGCTCTCGGCGGCTGAGTACGCCTGAGGCGTATAAATTTGGGGGGACTTCTGCGACCTGCAGAAAATCACCCGACTGAACAAGACCTTCAATTTGGCTTTCTGTGGGTTATTACTTATATTTTATATGCCATTGACGGAGACAGCGTGGCGGGACATCACTACAGCTTGGGAGAGACTTATTATGGATAACAAGATGACGGCGGTTCATGTTACCCATGAGGCGGTGGGTAAGGTCGGGGGTATAGGTGCCGTTCTTCAAGGGCTGTTTACCTGCGATTTCTACCTTGATACGGTCGGTCGTTCAATCCTTGTCGGCCCATTGTTCGAGACGGGTAAGCCCTTATCAAACAGACTCGGCGAGGACGGGCAGGTGCTCTACTCGTCTCTGGATGGATTAGCAGAGACGGTTTATGCCCGCGAGTTTCGGAGAATCGAAGATTACTACAACACGAGCATTGTCTACGGCAGACGAACGTTCGTCGATGAGCAAACAGGCGTAAAAAGCGAGCCAGAAGTCTTGCTTATCGATGTAACGCGAATGAAGAAAGAGCCCATCAGTGAGTTCAAGTGGCGCCTGTTCGAGGCGTTCGGCATCCGCAGCGATTTGTATGAACACCTCTGGGACTACGAACAGTATGTCAGACTTGCGCCTGTGGCGATGGCGGCGTTAAAAGCGATAGGGGCGGCAAAGGACTCAACGGTCGTTATCGCCCATGAGTTTATGGGGATGCCTACCGCACTGGCAGCTATACTGGAGAGCGGCTGCGGTTTCAGAACCGCTTTCTATGCCCATGAGGTTGCTACAATACGCCGAATCATCGAAGAACATCCCGGCCACGATGTGATGTTCTATAATGTTATCAGGCAGGCACGTGAAAACGGATTGTACGTGGACGAAGTTTTCGGAGACCAAAGCTCTTATTTCAAACATTCTCTGGTGCAGGCTTCGAGACACTGCGACAATATATATGCGGTGGGTGATTATGTCGCCGATGAGCTGCGATTTCTCGCACCTGAATTCGAGGCTGCGAAGATAAATATAGTCTATAACGGGATACCGGCCTACCAGATAGGCGTCGCTGACAAACTTCATTCGAAGGAAAAACTACAATTATATTGTGAGAACCTGCTGGGCTATAGACCGGATTTTGTCTTTACACACGTTACGAGACTGGTGCGAAGCAAAGGGCTGTGGCGAGACCTTAAGGTGCTTGAACATCTCGAAAAAGACTTCGTGGCAGAGGGGAAGACGGCGGTGCTGTTTCTGCTATCGACGGAGGTTTCGCAAAGACCAACAGAAGACATTCTCAATATGGAATCGATGTATAATTGGCCTGTCGCCCACCGGCAGGGCTGGCCTGATATGTCCGGCGGCGAAGCTGATTTTTATACATTTGTGCAGGAATTCAATGCGAGAAGCCGGAATATAAAGGTCATTTTCATCAACCAGTTTGGATTCGAGCCGAAACACTGCGGCAGAAGAATGCCGGCGGATATGGACTTTATGGATATTCGTAAGGGCACCGACGTAGAATTCGGCCAAAGTGTTTACGAACCGTTCGGGATATCGCAGCTTGAGTCGCTGACCTTCGGCGGAATATGTGTGGTAGGCAGCGTCTGCGGATGCGCGAAACTTCTGCAGAAGGTAAGCGGGGCGGAGACGGCCAAAAATTTTGTCGTCGCCGACTATACCAACTTAGGCCACCACAGTTATGCCGACATCAAGAAATTGCTTCAAATCAATGAGGCTGAGCGAAGCCTGATAGAAGCACTCCAGAGCGAAAAAGTCGCAAAGCGGATAATCGAGAACCTGCCAAGAAATGAATCTGAACTCAAAAGTATGATTGAGACCGGCTATCGGCTTGCAAGAAATATGAGCTGGGATGTGGTGGTCAAAAATTACCTTTTGAGCGGCCTGCAGAGTCCAGCAAGGGTACCATTACATGGCGGTCTCCACTGCGATTAAGTGCGCCATTAACTATTTACGATTGATTATCGGCGTTGAGCCGGTGCTGAGACTTGTGATGCTGTTTTTTGTGCAGCGGAGAGACAACTGTTTATCTAAAGTTGACAGTATTTGCCCGCTCATATATAATGCGACCATTGCAAAGATGGTCGAATTATAGGCTTTGGGGCGAAAGCGAAGGCAATTATGGCCGAAAGCCAACCTGTAGAAGCTGAGAATAAGCTCGAAAACGAACCTCAGTTGTATAAGTTTTTCAGGGCAGCAGTCAAGACGCGTGCGAGCGATTTACACCTGAAGGTGGGTCAGCCGCCAAAACTGCGCCTGTACGGTCAGCTGAAGAACGCGACGAGTGGTATTTTGTGAGATTTTCTGGTAGTTAAACGGAGCGCCTTATGGCGGAATCATTGTTAGCAGCGGTAAAATACGGCGGATATATATCGCCGATTAAACTTGCTATTTTTCTGATTTTGTTTTTTTTGTGGCTTTCGCTGATTGGCTGGGTGCACAAGGACACCCAGACGGTTGGGACCAGAGAGGCTTTCTGGACAGGAATCGTTGTCGGAGTCGGGGCAGCGGCGACGATAATCTGGCTGATTGTTCCCGTCTTTATCGTAGGAATGCTATTTTATCTGGTGGCTGTTGGGGCGGCATCAGCAAGCTATGTGATACACCGCAATGCGAAGGTTCCGGATTTCAGTCGTGTTTTGACCGCGGAACATATCAAAGGTTTACTGTCGAGCAAGGTGAAGAAGCCGGCAGCGGCGGAGGGCGAATTTTTGTTTATAACCGCCAACGACAATGAAGTGCCGGTGCCGGAACCAAAGACAGCGGACTTTTTCGGCTACAAGGCGGCATGTGAGCTGTTTGCCAACATCAAACGGCGAAGAGCGAGCGACGTTGCTTTTTCAACGGGGCCGGAAAACTGTAAGGTTACCTACTACGTAGATGGGGCTGGTTTGCAACAGCCGGACATGGCCAAGGAGCAGGCGGAATACTTAATTCGGTTTCTGAAAAACCTTGCAGACGTGGACCCCGAGGAGAAGCTGCAAACCCCAGACGGGGCGTTTTATTGTACAGCAAGATGAGAAAGATTTCGAGTTGGAACTGAAAACTGCCGGCTCAACAGCAGGAGAGCAGGTTATACTCAGACAGGTGGCTCAGCACCAGATGAAAAAGCTGGATGAGATGGGACTGACGGCGGAGCAGTACCAGCAACTAAGTAAACTCCGCAAAGTTAAAGAGGGGTTGTTTATCGTAGCTGGTCCCAAAGGCAGCGGCGTAACAACGACGTTTTATGCCCTTCTGAGATGCCATGACGCCTTTCTTAACAGCATCAATACGCTCGAAAGACAACCATCTGCTGAGCTGGTGAATATAACGCAAAATGTGTTCGCTCTCAGCGATACCGGCACAACCAGCTACGGTAAAAGGCTGGAGTCGATAATAAGAATGGGGTCGGATATTGTCGGCGTTGCTGACTGCGAGGATGCTGAGACGGCAAAGATTGCGTGTACGGCTGCTAAAGATGCCAAACTCATATATGTTACGCTCGATGCGTCCAACGTGATACAGGCGCTGGGCAAGTGGATAAAACTGGTCGGCGACAGGAATCTGGTGGCTGATACGCTGGTGGGCATAAGTGCCCAGCGGCTGCTGAGGAAACTCTGTGAGCGATGCAAACAGGGATATGAGCCAAACAAGGAGCTTCTCAGGAAGTTCAACATACCGGCGGAGAAAGCAAAGGTGCTCTACCGCGCCGGCGAGGTGGTGTACGATAAGCGCGGCAAAGCCACAACATGTGAAGATTGTCAGGGGACGGGTTTTCTCGGCCGAACAGGAATATTCGAAACCATAATGATAGACGAGCAGTTAAGAGAGGTCATAAGACGGTCAGAATCGCTGTCACAGATTGGTACCGAATTCAGACGTGCCAAAATGCTTTACCTGCAGGAGCAGGCGCTCAAAAAGGTTGTTGCGGGCGAAACTGCTATCAACGAGATGGTGAGGATATTTTCATCAAAAAAGAAGAAGGTAAAAGAGCCGCAATAAGATGTGAACAGAGAAAAGCGTTGAAGAGGGCTGTGTAATTGAAGAGGACACGATGACCGGTATACTCGTAGTGCTGATTATTTTGGGTTGCGCTGTTTATCAGTATTTTAAAGGGTCGCTTGTCAGCTCATTGGCGACGTTAATGGCTGTTGTCTGGGGGTGCGTGGTTTCGTTCGGATACTTTGAGTTTTTAAGTGAAATTCTTTTTGTGGGGCGAGATGCTGAGGGTCGTTTACCATCTCTTATGCCGTGGGCACAGATGTTGAGTTTTTCGCTGCTTTTTGTCTTAACATTCGCGATTCTGCAAACGGGCGCCAGCCGACTAATCAGCAGCAATATCAACCTTGGGCTCTGGCCTGAGCGTATCGGACGTGTTTGCTGCGGGATATTGTCAGGCCTTATGCTGTCCGGACTTCTACTTACAGCTGTTGCGATGGGGCCGTTATCAAGCACGTACCCATATCAGCGTTTCGATTCAACAAGACTCAATGTGGAAAAGCCTAACAGGGTGCTGCTGAATGCTGACGGTTTTGCGACAGGGTGGTTTGGCCTGATAAGCAGAGGGGGTATGAGCGGCGAGAGGAGCTTTTCGGCTTTGCATCCTAACTTTCTGGACCAGTTGTATCTGAATCGGCTTGCGGCCAGGGAGGTATCAATTATTACAGGTCCTGAAATGATAGAAGTTCCGAGAGAAAATGCTGTCCGGGCGGCTCCCGAGGGTCTGCAGGGCACAGAAGGGAAAGGCAATCTGACAATTGTGAAAGTGGGGATGAGGATGGGTGTGCTAAAACAGAAAAGCGGAAGATTTACGCTCTCACAAGTGCGATTGATTTGTAAACAAAAAGATGATGCCAAAAAGCCGTTTGCAGGTAAAGGGATAAATGTCTATCCTGTCGGATATCTAAAAACGCCGGAGCTGCTGGAAATAAAACGGTTGAACGACCCGATAGAAATGGGACGCGACAGTTTCACGGCAGGGCAAATGGTTACCGACTTTGCTTTTGAGGTTCCGAAGGATTTTGTGCCTGTGCTGGTTGAATTCAAGCAAAACAATATTGCACAGGTTCCTGCGGCGGTGCCGGCAGAGCAGCCATCTACTTCACCATCTGGTGAGGCGGCGCCGAGCAAGTAATAGTAATACGCAGTATTTCTTACGGAAGCAGCGGTATCGCGAAAATATTTGGCCGAGCGGCCAATCTGATGCTGCCGGGTTCAAAAAGAAGATGGGTTTGACCGTCAGATAGAGGGGCTTTGTGCTGCCGGCTCGAGGTGGCGATGTGAATCATCGGCGGCACAAATGGTTGGTTCTTCGAGGCCGAGCTGCCTAAGATGCTCAAAGTAGTTCTGCAGCTCTTCTTCAGAAAAGGTTGCCAGAAACTCTGCTCTGGCAGTTTTGTTTATTTCGCAAATGCGGTCTATCAACTCCCTTTTGCTCATACATAGTATCCATGAATGTTGTGTTTGAGGTTCCTGGTGTTGTGCAATATCGACAAGGCCGGTGTTTTTTCTTTAGCGGTGGATATGGAAGAAAGGGCAAGGCCCTATAACCTGAGCCACGATATAATAGGCTGGTTGTAGCTTGAACCACAACATATAGAGGTGGGGCGTCAGGCACTTATGCCGCCGGCTTCAATGTCCAATAAAACGGCGGTAAACTGAGTCGATTCGGGCTATAAAAAAGTCGCCATTTTTTATTTTTGTTTTTCTACAGGTGGGGCATTTTTTGCGTTGTCGGCCACGACGCTGTCCGGTGTGAAAGGATTGAGCTCGAAGTGCCAAGCTGCCCTTGAAAAAAAGCTGTTCTTTCCGGCTGAGGTGTTGTATTATCGTTTGTCTTAAGGTCGTTTGGACGGCGACGAATGCATCCTTCGACAGGCTCAGGACTTCTTTTTCTGGAGGCTGGAAAAGTGGCTGATACCCGCAATATTCGCAATATAGTCCTGTTAGGGCACGGTGGAAGCGGCAAAACTTCCCTGGCTGAGGCGATGCTGCACACCAGCGGCACAACGAGTCGGCTCGGAAGCGTCGACGATAAAACGAGTATATGTGATTATTATGATGAAGAAAAAGAACATCAACACTCGATTCAGTCGGCGGTGGTTCACGTCGAACACGACGGCAAATTAGTCAATATTATCGATGCGCCGGGGTATCCTGACTTTGTCGGCCCGGCTATTAAGGCGGTGCCGGCAGCCGAGACTGCGGTAATCGTGATAAGCGCCGCGGCAGGTATAGAGACAAATACACGGAAGCTGTTCGAGACGGCCAGCGATGCGAATAAGCCGAGGCTTATAGTCGTAAATAAGATTGACACTGAGAACGCGGACTTGGCAGCCCTGGTGAACAGTATTCGTGAGACTTTCGGTCAGCAGTGCCGGTGTGCGAATCTGCCGGCTGCGAACAAGGCGTCGGTTATCAACTGCCTTGAAAACAAGACGGGCGATTCATCGCTGATGGACGTTTCGGCTGCCCATACGGAGCTTATCGAAAGCGTCATAGAGGCGGACGATGCACTTATGGAAAGCTATCTGGGCGGTGAAGAAATCAGCACTGAAAGAATTGCAGGTGTGTTCGTGAAGGCGATGAAGAGAGGGACAATCGTGCCGATACTTTTTACCAATGCGAGAAAGGAAATCGGCGTCAGAGAGCTTCTGGATTTTATTGTAAGATATACGCCATCGCCTGAGCAGGCGGACGCGGTTGAACTGAAGGACGGAGAAAACGTAACAAAGCTTACAGCAAACCCTGCGGCGGCACTGGCGGGACTTGTGTTTCGTGTCGGGTTCGACCCACGTTCAAATATGAAGTATTCAACCATTCGAATCTTCAGCGGCACATTTAAATCGGACAGCAATCTGTTTCGCAATGATGAGAAGAAAGCCATTCGGCCGGGCCATATTCTCAAATCGCAGGGCGGAGAAAATAAAGAAATCGACAGGGGGGTAGCTGGTGACATTGTTACTTTGGCCAAGATTGAGGAGTTTAAAACCGGAGACCTCATCCACGATGGTAAAGTAAAAGGGAGGTTCAGTATTCCGGCAGTGCCGGAGCCGATGTTTTCGCTGGCACTGGAGCCTGCAGCGAGGGGAGACGAGCAGAAGATTGGTACGGCGATGGAGAAATTGTGTGAGGAAGACCCGTGCCTTAAAATTACCCACGACCAGCAGACAAATGAGCTGGTTGCCAGCGGACTGGGCGACCTTCATTTGCGTGTTATGCTTGAAAAGATGGATAAACGTTTCAAAATATCGATAAAGACGAAGGAGCCGAAGATTCCTTATCGTGAGACGATTACGGCAAAGGCGGAGGGGCATTACCGGCACAAAAAACAGACCGGCGGAGCGGGGCAATTCGGCGAAGTTTATCTGCGCATAGAGCCGATTGCGCGTGGTTCGGAGCCGCCGCTGGAGTATAGCTGGGATATTTTCGGCGGGTCCGTTCCGGGTCAGTTTGAGCCGGCGATTCTTAAAGGTGTCAAGGACGTGATGCAAAAAGGAGTGGTGGCGGGTTTTCCAATGCAGGATATAAAAGTATCTATTTATGACGGCAAAAGCCATCCTGTGGATTCAAAAGAAGTGGCGTTTCGGGCGGCAGGCAAAGGGGCATTCATCGATGCGCTGGAAAAGGCGAAGGCTGTGTTGCTTGAGCCGATAGTCAATATCGAGATTACCATCCCGGCTGAAAATATGGGCGATATCGCCGGCGACCTGGCGGGCAAACGCGGCAGAGTGCTCGGCCAGGATATGCTGACGGGTAATTTCGTTGTGATTAAGGCACAGGTACCATTAGCGGAGGTTATGCAGTATAACAGCCAACTGAAAAGTGTAACCGGCGGGCGCGGCAGCTATTCGATGAGCCTCAGCCATTACGAGGTTGTGCCGAGCAACGTGCAACAACAGATAGTGGCGGCCTACGCAAAACAAAAAGGAAAAGAGGCAGATTAATACATCCGCCTTCGCCAAGGCTTCGGCGGATTTAATCCGCGGAAGTCTTGTTTAAGGCGGGCAATTTCGGAAAAGTTCTGTTGCGATTCGGCACAGATTTTGGTATAATAGTTACAACTAAGGGGGCAGACAGAGAGAGAGGGATTAGGTTATTGAAAAGTTAATATGGGGGCGAACGGCTTCGACCGGATGGCGGATAGACAAGTTGCATGTCCAGGACGCCGGTTGGCCTGGCTAATCATCCGGCAGACAATTAATTGGCAACTATCAGTTGCAAATGGCTGCCTAATAACTGGGTAGTCCGTCCTCTCGGGTTTTGCCTGTGAGCCTGGGAAGGGCGTCAGAAAAGCAGGCTGGCCCAGCCGGTTGTTCGGGCCGGCTGCGGCGAGATTTGCCGAAATAGCTAAACCACGAGCCTGTCGTTTGGCGCTTGGTGAGGCGAAAGTCAATAGAACGACTAAGCGTGTAGAAACTTGTCTTGAAACATCACGGGACGGGGGTTCGAATCCCCCCGCCTCCATTTTTGCATTTTTTATTTGACAAGAGGGTAACTCAATCGTGTTGAACCCCTTTAAGAGGATGTTTTGGATGCCCTCTACGGTTTCTTAAATAGTTAATCTTACGCTTTGTCATTGGAACGGGCCAGGACAGGGGCTTGAAAAGAAAGCCCGTTTTTGGTATCATATAGCTGGCATAATCAACGGAAGGTGGGTGTTTCAATCCTTTACCGGTTTTGAAGCATTTGCTGCGATTAAGGCTATATTTTAGTTTGGAGGCGAACGGTTTAAATTATAAAGATGAACCAATTTCGAGGGGAAAACAAGCAATGGCGATGTTTTCTCATTTTGCTGGTGATGTTGGGGATGTTTTTTGCGGCCTGCCCTGCATATTGCACGCAATTATTATGTCGCCACGAACGGGAATGACAGCAGCGATGGTTCCATAGACCATCCCTTTAAAACGATTCCCAAGGCAGTAACGACGGCTGCAGCAGGTGATACTATTTACGTGCGCGGCGGAACTCATACATATACAACTACCATTACTATTTCGAAAAGTGGTACAGCCGTGCCAAATATTATATGTTTGCCTATCCCGGCGAGAAGCCTATCCTCGATTTCTCCGGCATGGCAGACGACGATTGCAAATAGAGGAATCCAGTTAACCGGCAGCTATTGGTATATCAAAGGTATTGATATTTAAAGGTGCCGGCGATAACGGAATGTGGATGAGCGGTTCAAACAACATCATTGAATTCTGCTGCTTTTATGAAAACAGAGATACCGGTTTGCAACTAGGCGGTGGTGCAGCGAACAATCAAATCATAAATTGTGATTCCTATTATAATTGTGATTCAAGTCAAGGAAATGCAGATGGTTTTTCACCGAAGATGGATGTCGGCACCGGCAATTATTTTTACGGCTGCAGGTCGTGGCAGAACTCGGATGATGCGTATGATGGATATCTCAGGGGTGCCGATGATGTAACTACCACTTATGAAAACTGCTGGGCTTTTAAGGCCGGTTATCTCAAAGATGGAAGCTGCAGGCAGCGGTAATGGCAATGGATTTAAGATGGGCGGAAGCGACGATAAGACCTTGAAACATAATGTCATTCTGAAAAACTGCCTGGCATTCTCCAATATGAAGAAAGGATTTGACCAAAATAATAATAAAGGTTCTATGACTCTCTACAATTGCACAGCATTCAATAATGGCGGGAATAATTATAGCATAAGTACATCGCCGCTGGCGAGCGGTAAGACGGCAACAGTTACCAATTGCGTTTATTTTACAGGCTCGAATAATCTTGGCAGTTTTGTTGTGCAGACAACAAATAGCTGGCTGAGCCCGTTTGTTGTTACCAGTGCGGATTTTGTCAGCATTGACCCTTCTGCGGCATACTGGCCCGCGAAACGCTGACGGCAGTTTGCCAGACATTACTTTTATGCACCTTGCAGCCGGAAGCGACCTCATTGATGGAGGAACTGATGTTGGCCTGCCGTACAACGGCAGCGCACCAGACCTCGGATGCTTTGAGTACCGGGCGGTACAGCCCGCCCGGACAGGCAAGCAGTCCTGTTCCGTCCAATGGCGCAACAAATGTCAGCTTAACTCAGGATTTAAGCTGGACAGCAGGCAGCGGCGCTACATCACACGATGTCTATTTCGGAACTGCTAATCCTCCGCCATTTATAGTTAATCAAGCCGGTACAACTTATGACACCGGAACAATGACTGCAAGCACTACATATTATTGGCGAATAGATGAAAAGAACGCCAGCGGCACTACCACAGGCACAGTCTGGAGCTTTACTACTGTCTCCGCACCGGATACCACTCCGCCGACGCCGAACCCGATGACTTGGGCGACAGTACCCACAGCAACAGGTTCAAATTCAATCACAATGACCGCGACGACCGCAACCGATGCTACTCCGCCTGTGCAGTACTACTTCGAATGCACCAACCACGGCGAAGCCAACAGCACCTGGCAAACAAGCACGACCTATGCACCTGCGGGCCTGACGCCAAACACCCTGTACTCGTTCAGGGTCAAAGCACGCGATAACGCTGCTGCCCAGAACCAGACAGGATGGTCGAGCACACAATCCGCAACAACCTGGCCGCCGGATACTACGCCTCCGATGCCGAACCCGATGACTTGGGCGACAGTACCCACGGCAACAGGTTCAAATTCAATCACAATGACCGCGACGACCGCCACCGATGCCAATACTCCGCCTGTGCAGTACTACTTCGAATGCACCAACCACGGCGAAGCCAATAGCGCCTGGCAGTCAAGTGCTACATACTTGGCTTCAGGCCTCACCCCAAGCACATCGTATACGTTCAGGACCAAGGCACGCGACAGCGCCCCCGCCCTGAACCAGACAGGCTGGTCGGATACCGCATCCGCTACCACCCAGACACCCCCGACAGACATTAACATCATCGGCTCGTGGGCAACAGGCACAACTCACACAAAAGTGTCGGGCACCAACCGTGCACTTATCTTTATTGCACATGCTGAGAGAACCGGTGCTATAAGTCTCAACTCTGTAAAGTATGGCGGGAAAACAATGACAAAGGTCATCGACAAAGTGGTCAGCAGCAATGACTACTATGCATACGTTGCAGCATTTATCCTCAACGAGGCCAACATCGTTGATTCAAACAGTAGCGGCACCTTCGAGCCTAACTGGAGCGCCGCGCCTGATACTGGTAACGCCGCATACGGCAGTGTATTCCTTTCAAATGTCAATCAAACAACACCTGCAGGGCCAAACGACAGTAATGCTATGACACTCACCACGCCAGCACAGGCCACAATCAAGACCAATCCGCTTTCCACAAGCGACGGCGATATGGTTATTGACGCCGCTACGTGTGGCAATACAGGCGACTATACACTATACAACGGCTTTACCGAAGTTCTCGAACACGATATGACTTCATCCACCGGTACAGATGGATACAAATTCGCAACAGGCGCCAATGAAACGCCGAGCGCACAGCACACTAACGTCAACCGTCAGGTGATTATCGGCTTCGTTGTGAAGACCGCTGGGGGTGCGGTACCGCCCCCCGGCCAGGCAAGCAGTCCGACACCTGCTAATGGCGCAACAAATGTCAGCTTAACTCAGGATATAAGCTGGACGGCAGGCAGCGGCGCTACATCACACGATGTATATTTTGGAACTGTTAATCCTCCGCCATTTATAGGCAATCAGGCTGGTACAACTTATGACACTGGAACAATGACTGCAAGCACTACATATTATTGGCGCATAGATGAGAAGAACGCAGGCGGCACAACTACCGGCACAGTATGGAGCTTTACTACTGTTCCTCCAGCGCCCGGTGCGGCAACAAGTCCCAATCCGGCCGATTCAGCAACAAATGTCAGCTTAACTCAGGATATAAGCTGGACAGCGGGCAGCGGCGCTACATCACACGATGTATATTTCGGAACTGTTAATCCTCCGCCATTTATAGGCAATCAAACTGGTACAACTTATGACACCGGAACGATGGCTTCCATCACAACATATTATTGGCGTATAGATGAGAAGAACGCAGGCGGTACAACTACTGGCACAGTATGGAGCTTTACAACTCTGGACGCCACGTCTCCTACACCAAACCCGATGATATGGGCAATTGAACCCAATGCAATCAGCAGCAGTTCTATCGGTATGACGGCAACTACTGCAACGGACATCAGCGGTGTGCCTGCGGAAGATTTTAAAAGAGCAACTGGATACCATAATTAATGGTAGATTTGGTTTAAGGGTGCCATTGAACGTGGCAAGCTAACCCAGGATAAGGCAGACGAAGCCCTAGCCAGACTTGTCCTGACTACTAAGGCAATAGCTTGAAAGACAGTGATATAGTCATTGAGGCTGTTGGTGGTACTTACGCAGTGAATTCAAAAAACAAACCCTTAAAGTTAGGGTTTTTGGAGAGCTTGAATAAAATCGTTAAAAAAACAGGCAATACTAGCCAGTAACACCGGCAGGTTCACTATAGCCGACCTCTGAGCAGTCACGCAACGTAAAGATAAGTTCATCGGGATGCACTGGTTTAGCCCGGGCTTTCGTCATGAAGGCAGTCCAACAGCAGCTTGGACTACCGATACTTCGGAAGAGACCATACAAACGATCGAAGAACTGTGTAATAGGCTCGGCAAGACCTGTGTCCGTGTGAGAGATATACCCGGAGATACGGCACATGCTGGTTTACGCGTCTTTGGCCGGCGGTCAAGGAAGCTAAAGCAATTGTTGATAAGGGTATTGCCTCAGCCGAAGGTATAGATACAATAATGATGGGCTGCTGGTTGGTTTGGCCGATCTGCCGCATGGATGGGCTGGAGCGTCCGAGATGGCTGGAACCAAAAAAGTAGTGCGTCTGAAATCATAAACACGCATTTATTTTACGATTCATGACTTAAAAGCTAGTAGCGTTATCAAGAAGGTAACAGCTATGGCTGTCGACTATAGGCACAATTGCGCGGCGTGGTGCTGGATGTGCCGGATGTTGTAGATCTGCAACTCCATCTTGGTGAATGGCAGCCATGGGAACCCCGACGGCGCGTCCAAATTGGACCTTCGAAGCCCAAGTCCGACCCCTTCAGCAACGAGGTGCAAGTAATCCAACACATCCTGCTTACGATACGTTTCGCAAGCTCAGCTCTTTCGCCTCCGGCTCCCAGGGGATTATAACGAGGAAAACCGCCTTATTAACATGTCTCTCCCAGGGACGGAACTTTTCCTCTGTCCTGGCTCAGGTAGAAAATCATGTAGAACAGCACGTGATACGCCACACGCCAGAACCTGTTCTTGAACGCCGGGTCATCCCAGGCCGAATTGGGCACCACGAAGCTACCGGAATGAACTTCCGGGAGCAGGCCAACTAATTGAGCCCATTTTTCGCTTCAGGGACCCGCTAGTGGCGCTGAAGCGGTCGGTTTTCGCCTGTGAGCCAGCTATCCCCTTGGCAATGCTGGTTACGGACGCCTTTTTGCGAAGTTGGCTGGCAACGCACTTTGCCGGAAATGGTCTGCCCATCAGCATGCGGCGGAAGCGTCCGGGGGTACGCCTGGGCTGGCGATCCCAGAAGCCGGTGGGAGCAGCCGGAGCGGTAGCCGCCAAATAGCTCAAGATCGATCCAGCCAGCAGGGCTAACTCCGGCAGGCGTTGGATGCTTTCATCGGGCACGCACGAACTTGCGACGGACAGCAATACGAGAATGAACGAGGTACGACATAACAAC
>CAVXEF010000046.1:0-7655 GCA_963760535.1 uncultured Phycisphaerales bacterium | reverse complement strand
AGCGGTATCGAGAACTACTCAAGACATCTGTCGGGACTGCCTGCGGGAGCAAGACCATATACGCTGATTGATTATTTTCCAGAAGATTTCCTTCTGTTTATCGATGAATCACACGCCACCATTCCGCAGCTTAGGGCGATGTGGGCCGGTGACAGGAGCAGAAAGGAGGTCCTTGTTGAGCACGGCTTCAGGCTGCCGAGCGCATTGGACAACAGGCCTCTGCGATTCGAGGAGTTTCAGGAAAGATGGAACAGAGGTTATTTTTGTTTCTGCGACGCCGGCATCCTTTGAGCTGGAGAAATGTCAGAATGAGGTCGTCGAACAGATAATAAGGCCCACAGGATTGGTTGACCCGCAGATTGTTGTACATCCTGCCAGGGACCAGGTGCCGCACCTTCTGGGCGAGGTCGAGAAAAGAGTCAAAGCCAAAGAGAGAATGCTAATCACCACTTTGACAAAAAGGATGGCTGAGGATTTGTCCGGTTTCATAACAAAGAAAGGTTTTCGATGCCGGTATCTGCACAGCGAAATCGATACCATCGAGAGAGTCGAGATACTGCACGATTTGCGCAGCGGGCAGTTCGATGTGCTGGTCGGCGTGAATCTGCTGCGGGAAGGCCTTGATTTGCCGGAGGTCTCGGCGGTTGCGATACTCGACGCAGATAAAGAAGGATTCCTGCGAAGTCGGACTTCATTGATACAGACAATCGGCAGGACGGCCAGGAACATCAACGCCACGGTTTTTTTGTACGCTGACACCGTTACCGAATCGATGCAAAAAGCTATTGACGAGACGAACAGACGCCGTAAAATTCAGTTAGAATTTAATGAAAAACACAATATTACGCCCGAAACAATAAAAAAGGAGATTCGTAAAGGGCTGGCGGAAGAGATAAAGGCGAGACAGACTGCGAGAAAAGCGGTCCGGTTTGAAGTTGATGAATACGAGAAGGTTGAATTAGCCGGCCAAATCGAAAGAGAAATGTTAGAGGCCGCCGAGACCCTTGATTTCGAAAGAGCGGCTTTTTTGAGAGACCAGCTTCGAGAGCTAAGGGAGCTGCCGGAACTTATCAGTGTCAGCAAAAGTAAGAAGCTAAGGAGAAATAAGGCGCGAAGAAGATGAAAGAACTCAATATCGCACAGGTAATGCCTATAATCAAGATGGCAATCGAAGAAGACCTTGGTCAGGGCGATTTGACCAGCGAGCTTTTCTTTAAGGACAACACCATCACGAAGGCAAATATTATTTCGCGTGAGGAAATAATTGTCTGCGGTATGCCTATCGTCAGAGAGATTCTCAGATGCTACGACAAGAAGCTGAAACTGAAGGTCCACGTGGGTGACGGCAGGGCCGCTCACGTCGGCTGCAAAATCGCCACAATCGAAGGGCCATTGTGCTCGATGCTCAGCGCAGAACGTGTTATGCTCAATTTCCTGCAGAGGCTCAGCGGAATAGCTACCACGACAAGAAAATATGTGCAGGCCGTCAAAGGCACAAAAGTGAAAATTTATGACACAAGAAAAACCACGCCGGGCTGGCGAATACTCGAAAAATATGCTGTCCGATGCGGCGGCGGATATAATCATCGGCTGGGACTGTATGACGGCATCCTGATTAAAGACAATCACCTGGCCCAATTGGGCAGGGACTTTCAGCCGAAACTAAGAAAGATAATCGGCGAGGCCAGAAAGGCAAAGAGCGTTAAGTTCGTTGCGGTCGAGGTTGACCACGTCGATGACCAGCTTAACTACGTCCTCGAAATTCCGGGCGTAGATATAGTTTTGCTCGACAATATGGGGCAGTGGCAGTTAAAGCACGCGGTGGATATGCGAAACACAATGTGCAGGAAAGATAAAAAGCCGCTGCTGGAGGCCTCCGGCAACATAACGCTGCAAAACGTCTCAGCTATCGCCCAGTGCGGTGTTGACAGAATAGCCGTTGGTGCCATCACACATTCGGCGAACGCGGTCGATATCGGCCTTGACAGGTAGGACGGAAGACAGATTAACAGAGATTAAAAGCAGGAAGAAAAATGGATTCCTGCCCACTATCGGCAGACGAGATAAAAGCAAATCTAAAGACGAGGCGGGTCGGCAAAAAAATCCTCGTCTATAACAGCACTTCAAGCACCAACGATGTTGCCGCTGAATATGCGACGAACAGGAGAAGCGACGGTTTGGTAATCTTTGCCGAGGAGCAAACCGCCGGGCGGGGCAGGACCGGCGCAAAATGGATAAGCGGACGAGCAGACAGTATTCTGTGCTCAATTGTTCTGACTAAAACCAAATGCAGCGCTGAGCTGCTGTCGCTGGCGTTGGCTGTTGCGGTTGCTGAGGCCGTCGGAAAAGTCGGCGGCAGCCTTGCGAAAATCAAATGGCCAAATGACGTAATGTTAAACGACAAAAAAGTTGCCGGTATTCTGCTCGAATCTAAAATCAGCAATGGCAAGACGGTGTATATTCTCGGCATAGGCATAAACTGCCACCAAAGCAGGGATAGCTTCCCCGCAGAACTGCAAACGACCGCGACAAGCATCGATATCGAAGCCCAGATGAAATGCGACCGTGTTTCGCTGGCAAAGAGGATGCTTTGCTCGATAGATTACTGGCTGGGGGTCGCGGAAAAGGGCAGTAATATGGTTGTAGAGCAGTGGAGAGGCTTAAGCCTTTTGTTGGGCCGACGGGTCAGGGTTATTTTCAACGGCAGCGAGTTTGCCGGCAACTGCGTCGGGATTGACCCCGAAAAAGGTTTAATCCTGCAATTAGACAGCGGCGGTACAAGATTTTTCGACGCTGCTCACACCACAATCGCCAAGTAGCGAAAGGGAATACCTATGGGTCTGGAATTGTTCGACCTGAGCGGAAAGACAGCTTTAATCACCGGCTCCAGTCGCGGGATAGGCTTTACAATCGCCGAGGGATTGGGCGAAGCCGGCGCAACTATTGTGGCTAACGGCGTTGATGAACAACGCCTCAACGAAGCGGTTAAATCGCTTTGCGAAAAGGGAATCAAGGCTTATGGATATGCTTTCGATGTTACCAGACCTGCGCAGATAAAACAAAAGGTTCAGGCAATAGAAAACCAGGTCGGCCCTATAGACATTCTGGTAAACAACGCAGGCATTCAAATTCGCGGTAGTCTTGAGGATTTTGACGAAGATGACTGGCGACGAATTATAGATGTGAACCTGACAGGTATGTTTCTCACTACCAAATATGTAATCAAATCAATGATAAAAAGAAAATCGGGGAAGATAATTAACATTTGCTCGCTGCAATCCGAGCTGGCCCGGCCTACAATCGCTCCGTATGCGGCCTCAAAAGGCGGAGTGAAAATGCTCACCAGGGCGATGGCGACTGAATGGGGTAAATATAATATTCAGGTGAACGGTCTGGGACCCGGCTACATCATAACCGATATCACGAAGCCACTCGTTGAGGACAAAAAATTCAGTTCGTGGCTCTGCGAGCGAACACCTGCAGGCCGATGGGGCAACCCCTGCGATTTGGTCGGCGGCGCAATATTCCTTGCTTCAAAGGCATCAGACTATGTAAATGGTCACATCCTGTATATTGATGGCGGAATGCTATCGTGTGTATAACGATTTTAGAAAAAGGGGTTTAAATAATGGCAGAAGGATTTGATGTTGTGGTAATAGGCTCAGGGCCGGGCGGTTATTCGGCTGCCATCAGGTGCGCACAAAGAGGAGCTTCGGCGGCGGTCGTCGAAGAACATCTCATCGGAGGCGTCTGCTTAAACTGCGGATGTATCCCGTCGAAGGCGCTGCTCGCATCTGCGCATACCTTACTTATGGCCAAAAATGCGGCGGTGATGGGTGTCGATGTCAGTGAGGCCTTGCCCAACTGGCCTAAGATGCAGGCCAGAAAGGATGCGATAGTCAGCAGCTTTCGAAAGGGTCTGACCGGCCTTATACAAGCAAACAAGATAAAGATATTCACAGGACACGGCGTTACTGCCGGGCCGGGTAAAATCAAGGTCAAGTCAGACTCGGCACCGGCAGAAATCAAAACTGAAAAAATAATTCTCGCAACCGGCTCAGAGCCAATCGAGATTCCGGGTATACCATTTGACGGCCAAACCGTTATCAGCAGCAAAGAAGCCCTCGAACTACAGCAAATTCCGAAATCAATGGTCATCGTGGGCGGCGGAGTTATCGGCTGCGAAATGGCCTGTGTTTATGCCGCTGTCGGAACAAAAGTAACCATCGTTGAAGCTCTTGACAGGCTGATTCCTATGGAAGATAAATGGGTCGGTGCTCTCATAGAGCGAGAATTCAAGAAGCTCGGTATCGAAGCGCTGACCAGTCAGAAAGTTACCTCTGTTGATAAAAGCAAAAGGCCGGCAAAAGTGATTCTTGATGGTGGCCGGACAATCGAGGCAGAAAAGGTGTTGGTCTCGGTCGGCAGAAGGGCGGTTGTTGATAAAGAGACGATTGACGCATCTTGGCTTAAAAATGAAGGGGGCGGCGATAACGGTTAATGGAAAGATGGAAACCAGTGCTGCCGGCGTCTATGCCGTCGGCGATGCGGTGGGTACGACGTATTTAGCCCACGGCGCATTTGCCGAGGCTGAGGTGGCGGCGGTCAATGCGACAGGCGGCGATGAAAGAATATGCAGACTACTCGCTCATCCCGCGTGCCGTCTATACTTTCCCGGAGATTGCGTCCGTCGGCAAGTCCGAGGAGACCTGCGATGCTGAGGGCACTTGATGTTTCCGTTGGAAAGGCCTTTTTCAAAGCCAACGGCAGAAGCGCAACGCACAATGAGACCGTCGGGCAGATAAACGTGATAAGAGACAATGCGACCAAAAGAATCGTCGGCGTTACTATGGTTGGTGCAACCAGTTAACCGAGCTAATCGCTACAGCCAGGTTACTTTTGGGCAGCACGGGAAAAATTACTGATATAAGTTTTCCACACCCGACCGTCTCGGAGGTGCTCAAAGAATCCGTAGAAGATGCCTTCGGGGTGAGCCTGCATAATCCGCCGAGAGTGTGAATTCGGAGGGTTATATGTTAAAAGTAGCGGAAAAGACTTGTATTTATCCTTCGACATTGCTCAGGAGCTCCTTTGCACATTTGTGATTGCGGACTCGCCGACTACCGAGACATATTGCAACAACAGCACGAATTGCACGATAAAAGAGGCCAAGGCGAAATACCTGATACCATCTTAATCGTTGAGCATCCGGCTGTCATCAGCCTCGGGGCCAGGCAGAGCGCCAACAAGCTGCGCACGGACCGCGAAAGTCTGAAGGAACAAGGTATAGACGTTGTTGACGTCCGAAGAGGCGGCGGAATAACAGCTCACAACCCCGGCCAGTTGGTTTTTTATCCGATTCTAAATCTGCGAGAACTCGGTCTGGACATCAGCGAATACATCAGAAAACTCGAAGAGACAGGTATTGAGCTGCTTGAACAGTTAGGCATGAGCGGCGAAAGGCGAAAAGGCTTTCCCGGCCTGTGGGTGGGTTCAAAAAAAATTGCATCTATCGGCGTGCGTGTATCGAAATTTGTTACCTATCACGGGATGGCAATAAACATTCAAAATGACCTTAGCATCTTTGACCACATTATACCCTGCGGGCTTGACGAAGTGGAAATGACATCGGTGTTGACCGAGACCGGCAGAGAATATTCAATGTCAGAAGTAAAGGAAAAATTATCCAGGCTGCTAATCAGACATTTCTCAAAACCAGATGAGCTGCGAACTACAAACTACCAGCGGCGTAAGCTGCCGGCGTGGCTAAAAAGGCCTCTGCCGGCCAGTGAAAGCTATAACCATACGAGGGATGTGTTAAACTCTCTGGGTCTGGAGACAATATGCAATAATGCCCACTGTCCCAATCGAGGCGAATGCTGGGCGAGGGGAACGGCAACGGTCCTGATTCTGGGCAGCGTTTGTACGCGAAGGTGCAAATTCTGCTCGGTAACCAGCGGCCAACCGCGGCAGCCAAACATGGATGAGCCGGCAAGAATAGCTGAGATGGCAAAAAAAATGGGATTGAAATACCTTGTGATAACCAGCGTGACCCGCGATGATTTGGCTGACGGTGGCGCAGAGCATTTCCGCAACTGCGTAAACAAGGTGAGGCGGCAGTGCCCTGATGTGAAATTCGAAATACTCACGCCCGACTTTCAGCACTGTCAGGAGCGAGCGATAGAGATTTTAGCTGGTGCGCTGCCTTTTGTGTTCGCCCACAACGTCGAAACAGTGCCGTCTCTTTACCCGACTGTGAGAGTGGGTGGAGATTATCGGTTGTCGCTGGAACTGCTCAGGAAAGCCAAACGAAGTTACAAGGGCGTCCTGACCAAGTCCTCGATTATGCTCGGATTAGGCGAGACCGACAGCGAGGTCGAGGAGGTTCTAAAAGATTTGCGTGATGTGGGTTGTGACCGAATAACAATCGGCCAATACCTAAAACCATCGAAGGATTCGCTCGATGTGGTTGAATACATAAGCCCACAGAGATTCGAAGGGTGGAGGCAAAAGGCGATTTCGTTAGGATTTAAGTGGGTAGGACGCCGTCCCACGGGCCAGGTGGTGACCAACACGTGCTTCAGCTTGAGCGCCTCGGCCGTTCGCACGTAGGCAAGCAGCGGCAGCCCAGGGTCTCGGCGGCGGGGTAGGGGAGATGGTACGTGCGGACAAGGTCGCTACCTTGCTTAGACGCTCACGAGCCATTTCAATGACTTCAGGTTTATCAAACAAAGTAGCTTTCATTTCAGGAACAGCTTTAAGAAAAGCAATTGTGTAAGTTCCTGAAGCACCACCCACATCAAGCAGCGTCTTTGATGAGCCGGGATTGGTTGCCGCAACGATCTCAGCCGCTCGTGGGGCTGCGATCACGTGCATGGCCCCTATGAATGCACGCAGATCCTCGGCACTTCGAGAAGATTTAGCTGCATCCTTCGATACAATGGTGCTTCGTACGACGTCTGTCAGGCCAGACCATCTCTGCCAGAGGTGGGCTGCGTGGAGAACCATGGGAAGAACCGAATTGGGAGCATCCTCAGAAAGAAATGGGGAGACAGAGTTTGCACACTGATAGGTCCCACTTTGTTTAACAAGAAGGCCCATCGCCGAAAGGGCATCCAGCAGGACAGTTAAAGCCCTTAGATCAGCACCGATCCTACTTGCAACCTCTTGTGCAGAGAGAGGAGTTGGATTTAGAATGGTGAAGAGGTTCAATTCGGCTCCAGAAAGCAGGATGCGGCTTTCCATAAAATTCTGGGACAATCTCAAAACTTCTTCCGGACTGTCATAGCTCATTATTTACTCCTCCTATCCTTTTAACATTTCCTCCATCTTTTCATTCTAGCGCCCGCAGTTGGGGCACGTACAGCCACAGCACCCCTCCGAAGGCAATCGTCACCAATGCTCCCAAGGCCACCGTAGTGGGTTCGCCGATCACCCTGCCACGGTCCCTGACAGGAGAGCGCCCAACGGAAACATGCCAAAGAAGCCCAGGGTATAGATGCTCATCACCCTCCCCCGTAACTGGTCGGGCACGTGCAATTGCCCCAGGATATTGGAGATATTAAGTACCAGCATAGTGCCCCACCCAACGCCAACGAGCACCAGTAATGATAGCGGTAGCCAGCGCATGGCCGACCAGACCAGCAACAATACCG
>CAVXEF010000045.1:0-55202 GCA_963760535.1 uncultured Phycisphaerales bacterium | reverse complement strand
ACTTACTTTACGATTAAAAAGCGGGATGTAAACATTCAAGTGTCCGTCCTGCGGGTTACTGCAAAGTGAAGTCCTGTAAATTTGGAGCGCGAGTATGAGTCTGATAAAGTGGTTTCGCAAGTATAACAGGAAAATCATGGCCATTGTGGTCATTGTTATAATGCTCGGGTTTATCGGCGGGTCGTATATTCGTCATCTCAGTCAAAAAAGAAGCGGCATGTACGAGACGGTAGCTTATTTCGCAGATAACAAAAAAATAAAAAATTACGACCTGATGGCGGCCCGCCGAGAGATGGAGATTCTCAGACTGATGCGGGCGGATAGCCTCTTGAGGCAGCTTAATATGCCGCAGATTTCTTTACCAGATTTGCATCCTCTTATCTTGGCGGAGGTGCTTTTCGCCCAGCCGACAATTTCACCCGCCATCAGCCAGCACGTAAAACAGATTGCAATGGAAAACCAGTACGCTATCAGTGACGAACAAATCAACGATATTTACAAACTGTCTGTCTCCCCTGATATATACTGGCTGCTGCTGAAAAAGGAAGCGCAGCAGGCCGGAATCGCATTCTCTAACGAAGATGTGGGTAGGCAGCTTGGAGTGGTGATACCACAGTTGTTTGATGGCGCGACATATTCACAGGTGATTGGCTCGATGGTAAACCAGCGAGATATTGCGGAAGAGGAAATATTAGGAGCGTTCGGCGAACTATTGGCTGTTCTGGAATATGCCCGAATGCTTTGCTCAGATGAAGATGTTACTATGCCGCAGATGATACACATAGCAAGCTGGGAGAGTGAAACAATTGATGTTAATTTTGTCAGGTTCGAGTCCGCTGTGTTTGCCGATGCGCAGCCCAAACCGACGCAACAGAAATTAACCGAGCATTTCGAGAAGTACAAGAGATATTTTGCCGGTGAACTTAGCGAGGAGAATCCTTATGGTTTTGGATATAAGCAGCCGGACAGAGTGCAGCTTGAATATATCGCGCTAATGCTTGAGGATGTTGCCGCGACCGTCTCGCCGCCCACACAGCAGGAAACCGAAGGATACTACCAAAGATACGCAAAGCAATTCACCGAAAATGTTCCATCGGACCCGAATGACCCGAACTCTCCGGCGGTTGAACGCACCAAAAGCTACACTGAGGTGGCGGATGAGATTTCACAGCGGCTGCTTCGAACGAGGATAAATTCCAAGGCCGAGAAAATACTGCAGCAGGCAAGAGCGCTCACGGAGGCCGGTTTAGAGCAGGCCAACGTCAAGCCTGAAAAGCTCAGCAGTGAGGATTTTAGCCGATTGGCCGGTGATTATGCCTCCGCAGCCGAGCGGCTAAAACAGGAGTACAAAGTCGATTTGTATATGGGCCGCACCGGCCTGCTCAGCGCAGCCGACATCCGCACAGACCGCTACCTCTCAAGGCTGTACTTGGTAAGCCCGGGTTATAAACCTGCTGAATTATCAAAGATTGTGTTCGCCGTAGATGAGATTGCAAGCAGTGAACTGGGGGCTTTTGATGTTCCAAAGCCGAGACTGTATGAAAATATCGGGCCGTTAAAAGATGTACTCGGTCGGATGGCGTCTGCAGAGATGCCCGGCCAGATAATGGCAGTTGTCCGAGTGGTGAAAGCGCAAAAGGCTTCTGAGCCGCAGAGTATAGACCAGAGCTTTAGTAAGCACTCTTTAAGACTCGGTGGTTCGAAGCCTGAGGACGATAACGAAATTTATTCTGTGGCTGATGAGGTTTCAGAGGATTTGAAGAAGCTGGCGGCGATGGAGACTGCAAAGGCTAAGGCCGAGGAGTTTATCAGCTCGGCTGCAAAAGACGGCTGGCAGGCAACTATTGATAAATTTAGCAGGCGTTACAGCCGTTCCGCCGCAAAGAAGGAGGGAGAACCAAATGTGTTTGAACTCATAGAATTAACTAACCAGCGCAGAATTCCCCAAACAGCGGTGGATATATTGGCAATCCAAAGCCGGACCGATCCGATGAGCCGCTCCATTCTTGACGACCTCCAGAAGCAGCGCCGGCTTGTGGATATGTTTTATTCCCTCGTGCCGCAGGGAAAAGAAACCGTTGAGACATTGCCTTTGGTTGTGGAGTTTAAGCCCAATATGAGCTACTATTGCATAAAGGATATCTCAGTGAAGCGTCTTGAGCAAGGCGAATACGAGAGGGCTAAGTCGCTGTGGGCGTGGAAGGAGGATATTGCTCAGTTCCAGAGCCTGGCTGTGGTGCACTTTAACCCTAAGAACATATTGAAGCGGATGAATTTCAGGTGGCTCAAAAAAGAGGAACAAACCACTGATGCCAATACGCCGGCCCCGGCCGAGGGAGAATTCGAATGAGAACTCGTTCGGGAGAAAACCGGCTTCCGATTTTGATTTTTGTCGCGCTGCTGAGCTGGTTTGTGCCGGGAGCAGGTTATTTTTGGCTCAAAGAAAGAAAACGCGCCGTAATCGTCTTCACGACCATCACTGTAACATTTTTGCTGGGCATATATATCGGCTCTATTGGGGTGATTGACCCTGTTTTAGCCAAGCCCTGGTATGTTGCGCAGATTATTAACTCGCCGGCGATGGTGCTGCTCGGCCATGCAGCAGCCAGCGGCAACTTTCCTGTATACGGCAGACCAAACGAAGTCGGACAGATTTACACCAGCGTCTCCGGATTACTTAATCTTTTGTGCATTGTCAATGCGGTTTATTTAGCCCACGTGCGAGGAGCCCCGCAGAGCAGAGGTTAAAATGTTTACCGAAGTTGTATTTTTTGTTGCGAGCTTGACCACGCCTGAAAAGGTCGGGACGACTCCGCAATCGATGCTCTGGTTGTTGCCGTTGGCGGCAGCCATCGCCGCGGTCTATAAAGCCACTAAGCTGCCGGAAATCACCGCGGGCAATTTCTTGAAAGAGACAGCAGTCTTGTTCGGCTCTATCGTTCTTTTTGTGGCAGTAACCGCTTTGGTCTTGCACGCTGCAGCGTGGCTTATTAGTGGTTGATGGTATAGAGGTTTTTGTGTCGGTGCAGCTTTAATCGACCGCCTGCGGCGGGACGGGCGGGATAACTCCCAGTTCGACAAGCGCATTGAAGGCAGCTTTTTGCTCTGCTTCTTTTTTGTTCGTTCCCCACGCACTAAGGAAGCGCCGTGCTCCGATAACCGCTTCAACTTCAAAGCATTTATCGTGGTCGGGTCCTTTTTCGTCGAGCAGCTCATAGAAGGGGGTTACATTAAGATGCTGTTGAGCGTATTGTTGGAGCAGAGATTTGAAATTCCCGCGAATCTGTTCCGCATTTGCCTGCTCGATTAAGGACTCGAACATCCTTAAGATGAAATCACGCGCCGCCTCGAACCCGCCGTCGATGTAGATGGCTGCTACAAGGGCCTCCATTGCTCCCGCTGCCAGAGAACCCACCAGAGCCCGGCTTTCAGCCATACCTTTACCCACCATCAGAAATTTCTGCAGGCCCAGCTGCTTGATAATCTTGCGCAGGCCCTGCGCGAGACGAGCATGCTTTTTATTTGCGTCAGGTCGCCTTCTGCGTACTGTGGGAATTTCTCGAAAAGATTTTGGCATATAATCACACCTAAAATGGAGTCGCCCAGAAACTCCAGTCTTTCATTGCTGAAAAGGCGGTTGTCAACGGCGGAAGAGTGAGTGAATGCCTTGTGCAGCAGGTCACGATTGGAGAATTCGTATCCTATTATCTGCTCGATTTGCCGCAGGATTTCTTCGTTCATTTGCTGATACCGTATTTTGCAGATGCCTTGCGAGCAGATTACGAAAGCCGCCATAACTGAGGGCCTTCGTAGCCGGCTCAACAGGCAAAATTCTCAGCATACATTATATAGTCGACAAGTTGTTTGTCAAAGGTTTGCGTAGGGGAAAAAACAGGCGGCGGTGGGAGTCGAACCCACGAATAACGGTTTTGCAAACCGTCGCCTTGGGCCACTTGGCTACGCCGCCAGCTGAAATGCTCTCCACGAAATACAGGCAACAAAGTCCGGTCATCGCACAGGCATAAATCAGACCCTGCCGCAGACGAAAAAATGGAGCCAACAGGATTCGAACCTGCGACATCTTGCATGCCATGCAAGCGCTCTCCCAACTGAGCTATGGCCCCAAAACAGCAGTAATTTTAGCATATATGACCGATATCGGCAAGCAAATTTTTCAGTTCACAGCGTATCGGAGGATTGCATTTACGCACCGATGATTGTCTTTTTCGTATTATAAGGTAAAATGGCCTTTCGGGCTTTTCTTAATGGTACATACCAGCAGCGTTTAAATTAAAGATTGAGTGTCTTGATTACCAGGCAGAGGATATCTATAACAGGGCGTGTGCAGGGGGTCGGCTTTCGGCCGGCTGTGTATCGGCTGGCCAACCGGCTGAGGCTTACCGGCTTTGTTTATAACGATACAAAGGGTGTAACGGTCGAACTGCAGGGGCCGAGGCAAAATATCGCTGAATTCTTATCCTGCCTGCGGTCAGGAGCAGATAAACCGCCGCTGGCGGAAATAAAATCCCTCGAATCATCTAATGTGGCAGTCGTAGAGTCTGATGACAGATTTGTTATCCGTAAAAGTGATTCCGAAGGGATAGCTTTATCACAGGTAACGGCTGATGTTGCCGCCTGCAGGGATTGCCTCACCGAGCTGGCCGACAGCGAGGACTTTCGGTACCGCTATCCGTTTATAAACTGCACCAACTGCGGCCCGAGATACTCGATAGTCAAAACCATTCCTTATGACAGACCCAACACCACGATGTCGGCCTTTACGATGTGTGATAGCTGCGCCGCTCAATATAAAGATGTTACTGACCGGCGTTTTCACGCCCAGCCCGTTGCCTGCGATGTGTGCGGGCCGAAAATCTGGCTGACCGACGACAAGGGAAAAACTATAAAAACACAAACCGACGGCGTAATCGCTGAAACTGCCCGATTACTTCGCTGCGGAAAGATTGTTGCCATAAAGGGTCTCGGCGGATTCCACCTCGCTGTCGATGCCCTTAATAATGAAGCGGTTCAGAGATTACGTCAGCGAAAGAGACGCGACCATAAGCCGTTTGCGATGATGACCGACACGGTTGAAAAGATAAAAAAGTATGCGGTTGTAAGTGAGCCGGCACAGCGGCTGTTAGAAAGCCCGCAAAGCCCCATCGTACTGCTGCCGAAAAAGGAAGATTCGGCTTGTGGTGAGCCTGTCGAATCCGTAATAGCGGCATCGGTTGCCGAGGGTGTCAACACGTTCGGCTTTATGCTGTGCTATGCGCCGCTGCATTATCTGCTTTTTGCCGAGGGTTTGGAAGTCCTCGTGATGACCAGCGGAAATATGTCGGATGAGCCGCTGATTTGCAAAAATGAAAAGGCCCTCGAGAGGCTATCTTGTGTTGCCGATGCCTTTTTGATGCACGACAGGGAAATTTATCGGCAGGTCGATGATTCAATTGTGCATTTTATTGATGATGAGCCTGTGCTTTTAAGGCGGGCCAGGGGATATGTTCCGACACCTTTTCTCACCGGTGAAAACGCGCCGGCGGATGTATTTGCAGCAGGGGCTGATTTGAAAAACACCTTCTGCTTCGCAAAACAAAATCAGTTTATATGCAGCGAGCACATCGGTGATTTGGAAGATGCGGAGGTTTATCATCACTATCTTAATTCCATTGAGCACCTTCGCGGATTGTTTGAGGTTGAGCCGAAGGTCGCTGTCTGCGACTTGCATCCGGGCTATTTATCAACGCAGTATGCGATGTCGAAAACCGATGCGAAGGTTGTTCAGGTTCAGCATCACTGGGCCCATATCGCATCGGTGCTGGCTGAGCACGGCCTGAATGGGCCGGTGATTGGCTTATCGTGTGACGGCACCGGCTACGGCACAGACGGAAAAATTTGGGGTTGTGAGTGCCTGATAGCTTCGTTGGATGGTTTTGAACGGTTTGGCCACTTAGCCTATTACTCGCTGCCCGGCGCCGACAAAGCAAGCAAAGAAGCTCTAAGACCGGTGCTGGGACTATTAAAAACCTTACGGAAGATGATTTTACGTTAGAAAAATTCGGATGGCTGCTTGAACGAATCGAACCCGATACGGATAAGCAACGAATCATATCAGAGCAGCTTGACAAGCAGATAAACACAATAGAAACTTCGAGTCTTGGACGCGTCTTTGATGCCGTCGCAGCTATGCTCGGCTTGGGCAGCTACAATTATTTTGAAGCCCAACTGCCGATGGCACTGGAAGCAACTGCCGCTGGAGAAATCGAGGAACATTACGATTTTGAACTTATCAATAGTGCAGGCAAACCATTACAGCTTGATTTAAGTAAAATGGTAAGACAACTAATCGACGATATTCGACGGGAAATAGAAAATAAAATCATCTCAGCGAAGTTTCATAACACCGTTGCTGCCGGCCTGCTGGAGTTGGCCAAAGCCGCCCGGAAAAACGAAAAGTTGAACACGGCCGCATTGAGTGGCGGCGTGTTTTGTAATCGGTATTTGACAAATCGGCTAATTAGGTTATTGAAGGGAGAGGGTTTTTCCGTACTATTTAATCGCGAAGTCCCCTCGAATGACGGCGGAATATCCTTGGGTCAGGCCGCGGTTGCGACCAGTCTTCTAAAACATCGGATGTGAAGCGAGGAGCAGGATACGAATTATGTGTTTGGCGATACCGGCAAGAATAGTGGAGCTTCGAAGGCGATAAGGCGGTTGTCGATGCGATGGGAAACCGCTTCCGCGCAAAGACCACGCTTTTGCCGCAGGCAAAATTGGGTAGTTTAGTGCTTGTGCACGCCGGCTTCGCCATCTCGATTGTGGATGAGGAAGAAGCGAAGAAAACCTGGGAACTCATTGCAGAGATAGACAGTTTTAAAGAGACACCGAATAAAATTTCAGGATAGAAATTGCAGATTTGAATTTCGATACTCGGATTTACTTATTGTATGCTTGAGAGAATCTATAAAGCACAGGCTCTTATGGCCTCGGCCTGCAAAGCGTTAGGTCGGCAAATCAATATAATGGAGGTCTGCGGCACTCATACGGTTTCTATCTTCCGAAATGGAATAAATACGACCCTGCCCAAGGATTTGAAACTTCTGTCGGGGCCGGGCTGCCCGGTCTGCGTTACCGACCAGGGCTATATTGACGTGGTTCTGAAACTGGCGGAGAGGGACGATTGCCTGATTGCGACTTACGGCGATATGGTTCGCGTTCCCGGCAAAGACGGCTCACTCGAAACAAAAGCTGCAAAAGGCAATGTCAGGGTCGTTTTGAGCAGCGAAGATGCCCTGCAGTTGGCAAAGGACAACCCCGAAAAAACCGTTGTGTTCGTCGCAGTCGGTTTTGAGACAACGGCACCGGCAACAGCGGTGGCTGTCAAAGAGGCAGCAGCGGAGAATATCGGGAACTTTTGTGTTTTGAGCGGCCACAAACTTGTTGTACCTGCGATGCGGGCCCTTTTATCGGGGAAAAACCATAACATAGATGCTTTTCTTTGTCCGGGGCACGTCAGTGTTATTATCGGCTTCGGTGCTTTTGCCGAGATTGTGGAACAATTCACTCGGCCGTGTGTCGTGGCCGGCTTTGAGCCGATGCAGATTATCGAAGGACTTGCCGAAATCTGTCGGCAGCTCGCCGAAGGCATCGCTGAAGTAAAATCAGTATACACGGCAGTCGTAACCGAACGGGGCAACACTGTTGCGCAGAAGATTATCGCCGAGTGTTTTGAGCCGGTGGATGGTTACTGGCGAGGCCTGGGGAAAATCGAGAAAAGCACGCTCAAACTAAAGAAAAAATACAGTCGCTTTGATGCTTTTAAGCGCTTCAACATAACCGAAGCGCCCACTGAAGACGCGAGCGGCTGTCGATGCGGCGAGGTTCTGTGTGGGCTGATTGAGCCGCCGCAATGCAGCCTGTTTGGAAAAGGCTGCAGCCCCGATAGTCCTGTCGGCCCGTGTATGGTGAGTTCCGAGGGTGCCTGTTCAGCCTGGTTTAAGTATGAAAGAAAGGGCCGTAGGTAATGAGGTCAGATGGGAAAAATAGAATATTGCTTGCGCACGGCGGCGGCGGCAGATTGAGCGACGAGCTTATTAGGTATCATATTCTGCCGAGCTTTCATAACGATATTCTCGCCGAGCTGGCCGATTCCGCAAAACTAAATCTCACTTCCAGCTCGATTTGTTTCACAACCGATAGCTACGTCATCAAGCCTTTATTTTTCAATGGCGGCGACATCGGCAAACTCGCGGTCTGCGGCACCGTCAACGATTTGGCCGTCGCAGGGTCGGTGCCGGTCGCGCTGGCTCTGTCGCTGATAATCGAAGAAGGTTTCGAATTTGAACTGTTGGAAAAGATATTAAGCAGCATCAGCAGAGCTGCTAAGGACAACAACGTTAGTATCGTTACCGGCGATACCAAAACCGTCGAATCCGGTGCAGCGGATAAAATTTTCATCAACACAGCGGGTATAGGCGTCAGGTTGGACGGCGTGAATTTGGGTTTTGACCGGATCGAAGTCGGCGATAAAATCATTATCAGCGGCACAATAGCCGACCATGGAATGACCATTATCTCACAGCGAGAAGACATTAAATTTCAGTCGAAGTTAAAAAGCGACTGCGCTAGTATAGCTGAACTAACGCAACAACTGCTGGAGAACGGTGAGGGGGTGAAATTTATGCGGGACCCGACCCGTGGCGGATTGGCCGCTACACTCAACGAAATATCTAAGCAGAGCCGTTTGAGTATTGAAATCAACGAGGCGGATATCCCGATAAATCCGACGGTTCAGGCGGCAGCCGATATGTTGGGCCTTGATGTGCTCGACATCGCTAATGAAGGTAAATTCGTCGCGATTGTCTCGCCGGAGTCGGCGGACGATTGTTTGAATATCTGCAGGAAGCACCCCTTGGGTAAAAAAGCGAATATAATCGGTCAGGTTGTGAAAGCAACTGATGCAGCCGTTGTGGAAATGGTAACCAAAATCGGCGGCAGAAGAATTGTCCAGATGCCGTACGGACGAGAATTGCCGAGGATATGTTAATGCACGAGGTAGTGATGGCTCAAAGTCTGCTTTCGATGATTTCAGCCGAGGCCGCCAAACGTAATGCAAAACCCATTAGCGCCAAAATCAGTTGCGGAGTTCTCAATGCTGTTAATGATGATGTGCTTTGTTTTGCATTTGATTCTATTGCCAGAGGCACAGCCTGCGAAGGTATGAAGCTTGAAATAGAACATAAGCAGATGACAAGGAAGATGTAATAGTTGCGCAGAGATTTTTGAAGTAGAGTTTTCTCAGCCTGACTGTCCAAAGTGCGGCGGCGAGGACTTCGAATTGCAGCCTGATGCAGCCCTGATGTTGGAGGAGATAGAGTTTTCGGCGGACTTGTCCTGAGCGCAGCCGAAGGAGTGAGGATATGTATAAAGTTGAGATTGGCAAAAAGATTTTAAGTGCGAACGAAGAACACGCCGCCAAAAACAGCCGATTGCTTGGCGAACAGGGAAAGTTGTGCCTGAATATGATATCTTCACCGGGCTCCGGCAAGACAACGATTCTGGTTAGAACGATAAACGAATTGAAGGACAAAATTAAAATCGGCGTCATCGAGGGTGATATTCAAACCGATATTGACGCCAAGAGGATACGAGCAACCGGCACACCGGCGGTTCAGATAAATACTGGCGGAGCTTGTCATTTGTCAGCGGCTCAGGTCAGTAGTGGCCTGGAAAAGCTCCCCCTCGCTAACTTGGATTTGATTTTTATAGAGAACGTGGGCAATCTCATCTGCCCATCGGCTTTTGAATTGGGAGAAACCGCCAAGGTGGCTGTTCTTTCGGTGCCGGAGGGCGACGACAAGCCCGCAAAGTACCCTGCTATCTTCGCAAAGTCAAAGGTTCTGCTCATAAACAAGATTGATTTGCTCGGTGCGCGCCACAGGTGGACTTTAACCTCGAACGGGTGAAAGCCGACGCCCGTAAGCTAAACAAAACTATTGAAATCTTTCCCTTCTCAGCCAGGACCGGCATAGGGTTCGCCATCTGGTGCAGCTGGCTGTTAAAGGCGGTAGAAGGGTTGCGTTAGAACGCTGTTCTGTACAGCTTGTGTTTGCGGATATACTCAGCTACGGGCGGAGCGAGCATACCCGTTACATCCAGACCGGCAGCCAGTCTGTTTCGTATCCGCGTGCTGCTTATGTCAACGAGAGGCGTTTGGATGATATTTCGCTGTAGTTTTTCAATGCGTCCCCTGCCCCAGAGGGTCTCGAATTTTCCAAAGTCGGGCGCCTTGCAGCCACCTCTGCACATCACCGACAGCTCGCATTCGTCAAGCAATTCCGTAATTTTGTACCAGAACGGCAGTTCATCAATCCCGTCTGCTCCCATAAGCCAGTAAATTGTGGCCTCACCGCCGAGGCGTTGCTGAAAGTCCCTTACCGTCTCCAGTGTGTAGCTCGGCCCAGCTTTCTTAAGCTCGCAATCACTCACTTCGAACCTCTCATCCTCGGCTGTTGCGAGAGTTATCATTTTCAGTCTGTCGCTTTCGCTTGCTTTTGGAAAGGAGCCTTTCAGTGGTGAGCGTTTCGTGGGAATGAAAATGATTTTTTCCGCCTCAATTTGTTTTGCTGCGTGCGCAGCGACAGCTGTGTGACCGAGATGAATCGGGTCGAATGTGCCGCCGAGCAGTGCTATTTTTCTTTTGACCATAATAAACTAACAGACAAATTGTGGATTCTTTAAAAAAATATTACAGAAAAAACAAAAAATTTTTTACTCATAAAAAGTCCTGACCAACTGCAAAAATCAGCAAAGAAACCGCCGGAGTTTTATTCTTGTTTACGACTTTTCGCGTCTCCGGAGCAAATATGAATTGACAAAGAGCAAATTTCCTTTTGATACCACGTGCCGCCGGATAAGGCTATAAGTTCAATAAAACGCATTTTCAGCAAGTGCATATAAAATTCAGTCTCTGGAGTTTTGCAAAGACGAAGATTGAAATTGAAGACCAGTAAAAAACATCGTCGCAGCAAAACACCTTTTTACCATTATATCAAAAGGTATGACAAACAATACCAGAAGTTGTGTAAAAAGTTGATAATAAAAAATTTTATGAAGGATTTTTAAACATTTGGACGATAAAAAATGTAACAGGCTCGTATGATTTGCTTAACGATGTCTTTGGAAATTGGTTGATGTTGAAATGTTAATTTGAATGTTGATGACTTAATCAATCGAAAGGCGGTGATAAAATAATGGCAAAGAAAAGAAAGAAAGCAGCAAAGAAGAAAAAAGCAACAAAGAAGAGAAAGAAGAAAAGATAGTTTAACGAGTTAGCCAACAATTCAGTATTGCAGCAAGTTATGTGAAGATGGAAGGCTCTGCCATGGCGGTGGAGCCTTTCGTCTTTTTTTGTTGACTATTGACCATTGATTATTGATTATTGAGTACACATTATGGATTACTTCAATTACAAAAACGGCAGGCTGTTTGCTGAAAATGTGGATATTGAAGAAATTGCCGCTGAAGTTGGTACACCGGTCTATATCTACAGCAAGGCCACTTTCATAGACCATTTGCAGAAGATTCAAAAGGCCTACAGCCGGCTCGATGCAACAATCTGCTATTCCGTCAAGGCCTGCGGCAATATTAATATACTAAAAATTTTGGCCGATGCTGGCATGCGGATTCGATATCGTCAGCGGTGGCGAGCTGTATCGTGTTCAGCAGGCAGGCGGCGATCCAGCCAAAATCGTTTACGCAGGGGTCGGCAAAACCGACAAGGAAATCATCGAAGCGCTGAACGCTTCGATCGGCTACTTCAATATCGAGTCGGAAGCCGAGATAGAAAACCTGATTCGGCTGGCAAAACAACAGGGAAAACGTCCCAAAGCCGCACTGCGAGTCAATCCCGACGTTGACCCGAAAACGCATATATATACCACCACCGGCAAAAAGGAGACAAAATTCGGCGTCGATATCGAACGGGCAAAAAAGGTCTTCGCCGACTACGGCAGCAATGATTCAGTAAAGCTTTGCGCAATCCACATACATTTAGGCTCAGCCGGAAAAACCGTCGAGCCCTATGTTGAAGCGATAGAAAAAGTATTGTTGCTGATTGAACAATTGCGTCGCGACGGATTTACCATCGAAGCGGTAGATATCGGCGGAGGATATGGTGCTGATTATGTAACCGCTGAATCGCCGACCGCCGCTGATTACGCCGCCGCCATTGTGCCGTTGTTGAAGGGAAAGAATCTAAAAGTTATTCTCGAACCCGGCGCAAGTATCGCCGCCAACGCCGCGATTTTGGTAACGCAGGTTTTGTATCTGAAAAGCAGCGGCTCGAAAAAATTTGTTATAGTCGATGCGGCTATGAACGATTTGATTCGTCCGCCGTTGTATGGCGCATTTCACTTTATATGGCCTGTGAAGACGGCCAAAAAATTTGTGCCGCAGCGAAGGGACAAGGATTTGCAGTTGGCTGGCACCGAAGTTGTTGACGTGGTTGGCCCGATTTGCGAAAGCGCCGATTTTTTTGCACAGGATAGAGCCTTACCGTCGGTAAAACGCGGCGATTTGCTTAGTATCTTTACTGCCGGCGCTTATGCTTTTACTATGGCCAGCAACTACAATGCCCGCCCCCGCGCCGCCGAGGTCCTCGTAGATGGTGACAAATTCAGCATAATTAGAAAACGCGAAACTTACGAAAACTTGACGGCCCTGGAGAGATAGCCAATGACAGCAAATTCTCCATCATCCGCCTTCGCCCTTTGGACTTCGGCGGACAAGTCCGAAAACGCGAATCTTAAGTGGTGAGCAGAGTCGAACCTACGAAGATTTAGTTGCTCTTGAGAAGTGACAGAAAGAAAATCCTTCTTTCTGTCATCCTGAGCGAAGCATAGCGGAGTCGAAGGATCTATTCTTTATTCGTGGCTCGGGTAAGCCATTCATTTAATGGCTAACAAAATGTTTTCTGCTGGTGCTGTGTTCTTGCTGCTCGTTTTGGTACGGTGACCTTTCGATTTTCAATTTTCGATTGATGATAGAGATTGCCACCCTTGAGGCTATCAAAAATCTATTGGCCGAGGGAATTCAACACCCAATTTCTGATTGTCTCAGCCATTTGTTTTGCTTTGAGGGCAGCCTTTTTGTCGTAGTGAACAGGCCAGTGGACGGGATAGCGGGTATCTATATAAAAAGGGTTGAGGAAACGACAGGCCTCCTGAAGCTCTTCGATACGCGGTTCTTTTTGTCTGCAAATATCTAATAATTCCAATAGATTATGGACGGCCCTGAATTCGAGCTTATTGGCAGCGATAAAGGTCTTAAGATATTTTTCCGCTGCCTGCTGAAAATGAAAGCAAACCTGCGCAAAGTAATTTGTGTCCTCGATACTCGCACAGGCGAATCCGTAATCTTCCTCGGCTTTTTCCAACCACTCTTTGGCAACTTCAGGCAGCATCGTAGAGCACTTTGCCTTCCTTGAGAATACTTTTTACGAAGGGGTCACCCAACTTCAGTCTCTGCTCAAGCTCCTCAGGCCTATATACAATAAAGTCGGTAGCCAATTTGTACTTAATAAGTCTGTCTAATTGCCGAATCCTGTCTACGCCGAGTTCAGGAACATCGCTTTTGATAATAAACAGGTCGATATCTGTTCCTGGGTGTATGTGTCCTTCAGCCAAAGACCCAAAAAGAATAACTTTCTGTGGCTTATACAACTGTATAAGCTGGTCTACGATATTATATATTTCTTTATCGAATTGACTTTTGGATACCATTTAGCGTAGCTCCTTTTTTACCATTCTACCACGCTATCACTATTGTAGCAATTTGGATGAGTCAATTACATTTAGAAATGCCTCTCGACAAAGCTCGTATCTACTTTGCCCTTTGCGAACAGGTTGTGGGAAATAATGTCCAAACAGGCGGGTATCGTTGTTTTGATTGGCTCGATGACAAATTCGCTCAAAGCCCTTTTCATTGTGGTTATCGCATCTATCCTGTTGGCCTGGTGAACTGACAGCTTACACACCATTGAATCGTAATTTGTCGGGACGGTGTATCCCTGATAGACGTGTGTATCGACTCGGACGCCTGGCCCGCCCGGCTGGATATATCTTGTAATCGTACCCGGGCAGGGAGCAAAATTATTCTTCGGGTCCTCCGCGTTGATTCTGCATTCAATCGCACAGCCGGTATGTTTGATGTCCCGCTGGTCCAGGTTGAGTTTCTCCCCGGCGGCAATCTTTATCTGCAGCTTAACAAGGTCCTGACCGGTTACCAATTCGGTAACAGGGTGCTCAACCTGGATTCGCGTATTTGCCTCGATGAAGTAAAACGTTTTTTCCTTATCTAAAAGGAACTCAATGGTCGCGGCATTGACGTATTTGGCCTCTTTGATAATCCGCAGGGCGGCCTCACACAGTTTTTCCCTGTCGTGCTCATCCAGAACCGGGCACGGCGATTCCTCAATCATTTTTTGATGTCTTCGCTGGACGGAGCAGTCCCTTTCAAAAAAGTGCACCGCATTGCCTTCACTATCGGCCATTACCTGCACTTCCACGTGGTGTGGTTCAGCGACGTACTTTTCCAGGAATAGACTGCTGTCTCCGAACGAGGCCTCAGCCTCAGCCTTGGCCGCGGCAAAGGCTGAGCGCAGGCTCTCGTCATTATGTGCGACCCTCATACCGCGTCCGCCTCCGCCAGCTGCGGCTTTTATCATCACAGGATAGCTTATCTTGTTTGCAAGTTTTACAGCCTGCTCTTCTCCTTCGACGGCGCCGTCAGAGCCGGCTGCTGTTGGTACCTCGACTTTGCTGGCCAGCTCGCGGGCACGCACCTTGTTGCCCAATAGCTCCATTGCTTCGGGCGGCGGGCCGATAAACGTCAGTCCGCAGTCCCGACATATCCGCGCAAACTCTACATTCTCAGCCAAAAAGCCGTAGCCCGGATGAATCGCCTCGACATCTGTAACTTCGGCTGCGCTTATGATGGACGGGATGTTCAGGTAACTTTCAGCAGAGTTGGCCGGCCCTATACAAACAGCTTCGTCGGCAAGTTGCAGGTAGGCAGCATCTTTGTCAGCCTCTGAGTATGCTGCAACCGCCTCGACGCCAAGCTCGTGACAGGCTCGAATGATACGCAGTGCTATTTCACCGCGATTGGCTATCAGGATTCTTGAAAACATATTCTTGATACTCGATTCTTGATACTCGATGCTCGTTAAAAGCAGCAGGCCGAGCATCGAGTCACGAATTAGTCCGGCTTGACCTTGAAGAGCACCTGGCCGTACTCGACAGCCTGGCCGCTACCCACTAATATCTCGCATATTGTCCCGCTGGTCTCGGCTTTTATTTCGTTCATTACCTTCATTGCTTCGATAACGCAGACGACCGTTTGTGCATCTACATGTGAGCCTAATTCCACGAATGGGGCTGAATCGGGGCTCGGCGAGGCATAAAAGGTCCCGACAAGGGGTGACTTTAACACTGTTAGGTTATTTTTCTGCACCTGGCTGGTGGTAGTTACTTCGCCGGCTGAAGTTTGTGTTATATCCACGGTGGGCGCGGCTGCGATACCCGCTCCGGCAACTGGGACCGCCGGTTGTTCCGGCTGGCGACGCTTCAATGAAATCCTGTCGTCGCCGTGTTTTATCTCCACCTCGACAAGGTCGTTTTGTTTCATTATTTCGATAAGTTCGTTTATTTTCTGCAAGTCGTCGTTTTTTAGCGCCATTACCCCATCCCTTTGCAATAAAATTGTCGCTTAAACCCCGTAAGTATAACCGCACAAGGCCTTTTTGCAAACAATTTTTGCCCCCGTTGTGGGCAGCAAGGCGGGTTAGTGAACAACGTTTGGTTACTGTGCTGTTAAAGTATTTCGAGGCCGACTATCGTGATGTCGTCAACTTGTGGTGAGCTTGTCGAATCCACACCGGATGTTTTGAGTCCTCGATTCTGGACAAGACCATTGAATTTCTCCGCCATCTCAGCGATTGGCAGATTCGTGAGCCGGCGGAAATCCTCCGTGAAGTTAAAGCTGTCTGCGTCGTCAAATGTGCCGATAAGTGGCTCAGCTCCGTCGGAATAGAGCAGCAGTTTGTCGCCCGCCTGGAGTTGTATGGTCTGCTGAGTGTATTTGGCGTTCTCGAAGATGCCGAGCAGTGACCCTTGTGTCTCCAGCCGTTGTGGTTTTTTGTTCGGCCTTATGAGAATCGGATATGGATGACCTCCACGCGCATAGGTCAGCTCGAAAGTTGCTGTGTTCAGCAGGCAGTAACAGCAGGTGGCAAATCGATTGGCGGAAAGTTTCTGGTCTGTCATTCTCGAATTGAGGTTGGCTATCGCTTCCGCCGGCGGGAATATCCGGTAGCTGCTGCCGGTTGTTTGACGCATAACCATCGCCTGTTTTATAAAGATGGTCAGAAGTGCTGCTGGCATCCCGTGGCCGACGACGTCGGCAATGTAAAAACCTATGTGCTGCTCGTCGAGCCGGGCAACGTCGTAAATGTCGCCTGAGACACATTCGACCGGCAGGAAAACGGCTGCCCACCGCAGCCGTTCGCTGTTCGGCAGTCGGCTCGGCAGAAAATCCCGTTGAACCTGCCCAGCCATCCGAAGCTGTTCGGTAAAGCTGCTCGCAGCGACTTTGGCGTCTGCAGAATTTTCAGGTAATTCAATCCGCCTGCGGCGGGTTTTCGTAGTACCGCTGACTCTTCTCATTTATAGGACTCCGAGACAACGTTAATCCCGCGTGGGTACTGCCATAAAAATTTCGGCTTATCAGAGTCGGCACTTTGCGTTTTTTCTGGTTTTTTTCCGTCTGGGAAGAAACTTGATATCCTTCGCAGGACAGGCCGGAGTATGGCAAATCCGAAAAGTTGATATCAGCCGGCGAAAATAGCTGAGCCTATGCGGAGGATGGTGGTCCCTTCTTCAATGGCGATTTCGTAGTCCGAGCTCATTCCCATACTCAGTTCGGTAAATTCCGGTCCGACTATTTTCTCGCCCTTCATCTCCATAAACAGTTCTCTGGCCTGGGCGAAACAGGCTCGAACGATGTTCTTGTTATGCGTCAGCGGCGCCATTGTCATCAGACCCCCTAATTTCAGGTTCGGTAGTGTCCCTATCTGCTCAGCCAGGTGCATCGCTGCTCCTGTCGGAACGCCGTACTTTTGCAGCTCCATAGAAGTGTTAAGCTGCAATAGTACCCTCGGGCACAGGTTTGCCTTCGCTGCCGAGTTATTTATCTCTTCAGCCAATCGAAGTGTGTCTACCGAATGAATCAGGGAAACGATGGGCAAGACCGCCGTTACCTTATTTCGCTGCAAATGACCTATCATATGCCAGTTGACTTTCTTAGCGCCAGCGCCTTCAAGCTCACCGCGTTCCAGAGATTCAGTTATTTGAGCGGAAACCTTTTTCAGCCGCTGAACGTGATTCTCCCCGAGCTCGGTCAGCCCCAGACTAATAACTTCCTTTATGGCCTCTATGTCAGCCGATTTGGTAACGACGACAAGTTTTATTTCGCTTCGGCTTCTGCCGGCACGAGAGCAGGCTCGCTCTATGGTATCTTTTAAGCGGGATATTCGCTCGGAAATCGTCGCCATAAGATAATTGTTAAGAATTCAAGTTATAGAAATTCAAACTGCTATACCGTCCTTAAAAAAATATCAAGTCGCGGATGTTTTTGCCAGTGTAAAAAGCACTAAGGCAGGAATTTTGAACTGTTTTTTAGTTTGGCGGGCAGGTACTCATTAACTACAAAGTCCAGGCCGTGCTTGGCGAAGGCCTGCTGCTCAACACGCACTCCCATCTTTAACATCTGATTAATCGCATCCTGCCACGGCTTGTGGTATTTCACAAATGGGTCGTTGCGCAGTGCGTCCTTGGCCCTTTTTATGTCAACCTCTTTTAGCGGATGGGTCGGCAGTTTGTAGGTTATGATATCCTGTGGCGTTACACCTAAAAATCGCGAGTTAGGCACGCAGAAAAACTTGTTCAGATGGGCCGCATTGCCGGAACCTGCTTTCAGAGTCCTGTAGATGTTGAAATAGCCGTAAGGGTCTCCGTCGACGAAGGCGTAGACAGGTATCTTCAGGTGGTCGGTTAATCTTCTTATGAACCTTCGGCAGGCGCGTGTCGGCACACCGCCCATACTGACAAGGATGCAGTTGGTGGTCTTCCAGTAGTCGTACTTGACTAATCTCTGGAACATCCCTGCCGTCTCGATGGCCAGAACAAATTTCGCATCGCTTTTGAATCGCAGGTTCTCGACGTCCGTCGGCACCGAATAGGCGCCGGAGCCGAATTTGGTACAGTCAATCTTGATTTTTCGTCCTTTGGAGTCGGTGTCGATAACGATGAGCCTGCCGGCAATATCGCCGCCTTTTTCCTCAGGTATGAATTTCATCTGTTCGCGGTTGATGCCGAACATCGCCTCGATATCGTCCATTATGCTGTCGGACTCTGGCTGTTCACTGAAGCCGGCCTTGCCCCAGTTCTTGGAGATATAATAGGCCTCTCGTTTTGTAGCCATATCGTCTTTGTCGATGAGCTCCTTGGCAAGGGACATCATTTTGAGGCTCTGTGCGAATGTTTTTACCGTGCCTACCGTCAGGGTCCGCTGTTTGTTTTTGCCCAGCATCTCGAAGTAGCCTACGTTTGCCTGATATTTGACGTTCCGCAGCGAGCGAAGGGGCGAAGACAGTGTCGGACTTTTGTTGTTCAGAATCTTCGAGTGGATATTCTCAGCAGTTTTGACTATCTCTTTTGCTACCACAGGAGTTTTTTGCATTGGCATTGGAAAGCTCCCGCAACAAAGTTTTCATTTGTCCGCTATAAATTACGTCAGAAAGCCCGAATATTCAAGCTATTTCGCTCTGTAAGTCAGCTTTTGCAGCCGAGTTTTGGCTTCCCAAAAAAACCAAAAAAACAGCGATTTTTTGCTTGCATTTTTTCAACAGAACCTGTATACTGATATTTGACGTATGGGTGGTTAACTTCCTAAGGGGATAAACATATTCCCAGATTTTGGTTGACAGATTTTTTATTGATAGGTAATCTTTTTACCTTTCGGACTTGAAATAAAGCTGCTTTAGCAGCTTATGGACCTCGGCGAGGCAGCGTGGCCCACCGGTTTCCCCCCCAGCCGGTTCCACCACCTCGCCACTTTTTTGCGCTTATCGAGCAAACCCTTGGCGAATTTAAGAGCCGGTGCCCGGCTTGAACCCAGCAAAACTCTTGCGGAAAGCAAGGAAGACGGCAACAGCGATAAGTGCTGCTGTACCGCCGAAGATGAAGGTCGCAACGGGCGAGATATGCTCCCATAGAAACCCTGCTGCGAGACTTGCCGGCAGTGCCGCCAGGCCTGTTACGGTATGAAACGTTCCCAAAGCGGTCGCTTTGAAGCCGCTGCCGGCCAGGTCGGAGACAAACGCCCGCTGAGTGCCGTCAATGGCTGCGAAGACCACGCCGTAAAGTGCAAAGAAGACAACAAAGGGCCAGAGCGAATCGTAGAAGGCAAAACCAAAAGACACAACTGCAAACAGGCCGAACCCGAAAATAATGACCGCCTGCCGCCCTATTTTGTCCGAAAGAGAACCCAGAGGCACGGCCAGCGCACTGTAAAAGATGTTGAAGAGCACATATAAAAGAATAGGAGCGGCAATCGACGCTTTGCCGGTAAACAGATGCTGGGTCCTCATCACAAAAAACATATAGCTGAAATTGCCTAGGGCAAAAATGCCCGAGACCAGAATAAAAAGTTTCAGAGGCTTAGGCAGCATCGCCAGCCCTATTTTCAATTTTGTATTCTGTTTTTGCATTTCCGGCTCTGTGACAAATCGAAGCGGAAACAGCGATGCCACGCCGGTTATACCTGCTATAAGAATGATGGTTCGCAGTTGAAATCCGGCAAACCAAAGCAGCAGAAAGGCTAGCGGCTGAACCGAGAATCGCACCGACGGTGTCAAAGCCGCGGTGAATCCCGAACCCTTTCCCTCGCCGGCTGGCTGCTGATTCAGCTATGATTGCATCACGAGCAGCGGTCCGCAGGCCTTTGCCTGTCCGTTCGAGAGATGCAAAAACAACTGCGCCGAGCCATGTCCGTGAGACAGCAAGCAGCAGTTTGAAAACCGTCGAGACACCGTAGCCCCAGTAAACGAATACCTTTCGTTTGCCGGTCTTGTCCGACCAATAGCCGCATACCACCTTGAGGATACTTGAGAAACTGTCCTGCAATCCGCCGACTAAACCGATAATCTGGCCCGAAGCGCCGAGCGACTGCAGAAACATCGGCAGAATCGGCATTATCATCTCGCTGCTTAGGTCGTTGAGGAAACTAACGATGCTGAGCAGAATGACGTTGCGGAAACCGCTGTTCTGGCCGTTGTTTTTCATAAAGACGATGAATGCTCACTGCCCGCGGACCTGTACGAATACTTTTCTGCTGCGCGGGCCGTCAAATTCGCAGAAGAAAATCCCCTGCCACGTTCCCAGAGCCAGCCTGCCGTCCTTTATCAGGACCTGCTTGCTGCAGCCTAAGATGGAGCTTTTGCAGTGGGCGTCGGAATTGCCTTCGCTGTGCCGGTATCCCGGCCGGTGTTGTGGTATAAGTTCGGAAAGTGTCAAAAGTATATCGTGCATCACGGAAGGGTCAGCGTTTTCGTTTATGGTTATCGCCGCCGTCGTATGCGGACAGTAGATTATCGCATCACCTTCAGTTATACCGGCTTGACTGACAATGCCCTCGACTTTACTTGTTATGTCGATTGCCTGGTTGCGCTGTTTGCTGCTCACGCCGAAATCTTTTGTAACGATTTTCATTACTGCTCCTTTACATTTGTTTGACAACTTCGATACCCAGCAGTTCGCTTAAACCGTGTTTTATTGTCTTTGCCGTCAAATCACAAAGCAACAGCCTCGTCGGCCTTTTATCAGGCCCGGCGTCCAAAACCGGACAGTTCGTATAAAACACGCTGAACTTCTGAGCCAGTTCGTATAGATAGCTGTCAAATAGTTCGGCCTGTAATCGGCAACGGCGGCTTCTATCGCCTCGCCGTAACGAATAAGATGTTTCGCCAAATCCAGTTCTGCCGGCTCGCTCAAATTCAACTTTTTCACGCCGGCAAGTTCTTTTTCTATATGGCACATTCCTCTTTCGTCTGTGCCTTTCGTTCAATCGATTTTACTCGGGCGTAGGCATACTGCATATACGGAGCGGTGTTGCCCTCCATCGCCAGCATCTTGTCGAAGCTGAAGACATAATCGCTCGTGCGATTGTTGGAGTAATCCGCATACTTGACCGCACCGATACCGACCGCCTTTGCGATTTCGTCTTTTTCGTCTGTCGGACAAGTTCAGGATTCTTTTCTTCAACGATTGTCTTTGCCCGTTCGACCGCCTCATCGAGCAATTCTTTCAATTTTACATTTTCACCTTCACGTGTTTTTAGTGGCTTGCCGTCTTCGCCAAGACGCTGCCGAAGGTTACATGAACTAATTCAGTATCTTTTGCCCATCCCGCCATTCGTCGCCACCGCAAAGACCATCTCAAAATGTAATTGCTGCCGCGCATCGGTTACATAAATTATTTTGTCTGCTTTTAGTTCATTTACCCGATATCGAATCGCCGCCAAATCCGTCGTCGCATACAAATACGCACCATCCGATTTCTGCACTAATCACCGGCAGCGGCTTCCCCTCCTTATCCTTAAACCCCTCCGGAAAAACACACACCGCCCCTTCTGACTCCACCGCCAATTTCTGTTTTCTTCAACTCCTCTACAACATCCGCCAGCATATCCTTATAAAAACTCTCGCCACGAATATGCTCATCTTCAAGAATAACACCGAGACGATTGTATATCTCACGAAAATGACTTGACGTGGTTGATACAATAATCTTCCAATATCTCATCCACATTTCATCGCCGGTATGAAGACCAACAATAGCTGCGCGAGCGTCTTTGGCAAATTCTTCATTAGTTTCATAGAGATGATGTGCCTCACGATAAAATCCTTCAATATCAGCAAGTGTTTTATCTGCCCATATTGCTTCACCCTTTCGTCCTGCTTCGGTCATTTTCTTAATGTAAAGCGCGCAAAGCATACCGAATTGCGTTCCCCAGTCGCCGATGTGGTTTTGGCGGATGACTTTGTGGCCCTCGAATTCGAAGCAGTCGGCAGATACAGTCGCCGATGATTGTGCTTCGCAGATGGCCCACGTGCATTTGCTTGGCGATATTCGGGCCGGAAAAATCGACGACAATGGTTTTTGGTTTATCGGTCTTTTCTATGCCGAGCCGGTCTGGCATCTTTATTTATTTGCAGAAGATTAGCAGCGACAAATTCCGGCTTTAGCCGCAGGTTTATAAACCCCGGCCCCGCAATTTCAGGCTTTTCGCAGATATCGCTTAAGTCTCAGTTTTTCAACGATTTTTTCCGCCAGTTTTTTGTGGATTTGTCTTTAATTCTTTGGCAAGTGCCATCACGCCATTGACCTGATAATCGCCGAACTTCGGATCCGTAGCGGGCCTGACGATAGCCGGGGCCTTTTGCCCAGCCACTTCCGCCATCACCGCTGAAATTCGTTCTTCAAGTATGTCAATAACAGATTTCATTAGTCAACAGTCAATCTTTCAGCATCACCCCAGAGAAGTTCCAAATCGTAATAGTCGCGATATTCGGCATCGAAGATATGGACCACCACGTCGATAAAATCCAGCAGAATCCATCGGGCCTGCTCATAGCCCGCCCTTCCGAATCGCTGCAGGTTGTGTTCTCTCGCTGCCTCGCAGATTTCGTCGGCCACGGTGCGCATCTGCCGGTCGCTTGTGCCGGTTACGATTACGAAGTAATCGGTCGCGGGCGATATGCCTTTCAGGTTCAAAACCACGATGTCCCTGCAGTGCCGGTCGGCTGCTATCCTGGCCGCCGCCAGCGCAAACGCTTCTGCCTCTGAGATTTTCCTCTTTGCCAAATCACTCCCTCATTTTTCAAATAAAAAACGAGGTGGCACACGTGAGCCACCCCGATAGATTACAGCCAATTTATATCTAAGTCAATTATGTAAGCCGCTCCAGCCATCGTCGTCGGATTGGGGCTGCTTTCCAGCGTTATCGCCGCCATTATCACCGCCTTGATTATTAGCCTTGATTAATTTTACGTTGTATCAACCGCACTGCTGTTATAGTATTAGGAACAGGCAAATTAAGGCCTGACTATGGAACGGACAAACAACGTCAATATCATTAAGCTCTCGGCAGTGAAATTTCTGGTATGCTGCCTGGTCTTGTCCCTGATAATTTTATGGATGGGGCGATTTTATCCCTTTTCAAGCGGGGTCGTGGCGGTCGAAGTCCTGCTGATGATATTATCTCTTTTTGTTTTTGGCTCCATCCGTTATCGCTTAGACAAAAATGCTATTACTTATGGGATGGCCATTGTTGTTTCGGCAACATTCTGGAGAATCTGGTGGCCGACATCCTTTCTACGCCAATCTATTAGTGTTAATGGAGTAAGAGCTCTTTGGGACTTTTTCAGGAATCATTTCCTGACTCTCCACGGACTCGATGCAATGGTCCACGCCGACACAATGCTTTTCATCCTCGGCCTTACGCTGTTTGTATCGGTCATTACACAAACCCGTCTATTGGAAACAATTAGTTTTGCCATACTAAAGATGAACAGGGGAAAGTTGGTGCCAACGGTGGCGATTATCGCCGCCCTCGTAGCCGCTTCTTCGGGAGTGTTAGACGGTGTTTCCATGATTGGACTGATGATACGAACCATTGTGATTATTCTCTTTCTGTCAAAAACCAGAGATGTACACGGTAATTTACGTAGTTATGATTTCTACTGTTATCACAACCGTATGTGGCATGTGGCTGGCCTATGGTGAGCCGCCCAATCTTATCATGAAGGCTAACTTGTATCCCTTTTTAGACAATGCCTTTTTCCTTCGTTACTGTCTGCCCGTGGCCTTGGGAAGTTATTTGATTGTTGCATGGAATATCCGTCGAAAGCTTGCAGGAAAACGCAATGTTCAGATGGAAAAACTCGACTTTATGGAATCTCACGCGGCTGACGTGCGATTTCTTCAGGCCATGCGGCATGGAAAGGTGCTGGTTCATTTGGAATTCATTAAAGAACATGAAAAGTCACTTGGTAACTATTTTCACCCTCTCCTCAAATACGTCCATGAGGGTATGTCGCTTGGGGAAGCATTAGTAAAAGCCGGCATCCCCCAGCAGAAGAGAAGGGAAATGCTCGGCATTTTTGTGTCGGAGGAGATAGCTGAAATACTGGATGGTTACTACATATCTGAGGTAGAGGCAGACAGCCAGGGTAAAGATAAGTTAGTCAGCAGGTTAAATCTCTTTTTCGCCGATATTAAAAAGCGGCGGATACAAACTCAAAGAATTGGGATTTTGTCATTCATTCCATTCATTGGTTGCTTAATTTGGCATGCCATTAATCACAATTTTCCTCTTTTCCCGGCGTCCTTTGCCGGTTTTGCCGTGGCCTTCGCCGGGATATTTTTCATTTCCAGGATGAGACGTCTGGCTTTGGTTGAAGCAGGACGTGAATATTCAGAGTACCTGTTTTTAATACCGCTTTTCTTTTGCATTACTCTGTTACAAAAGACCGGTTTTTTCAATCAGATTACCCAGTTTTTGCACCGGGGTATTGAAACAATAGGAGCATCGCAATTAGCTTTGGCCCAGTTTGGCGGAGCAACCGTTCTGTCCGCTATGCTGGACAATAACGTGGTGGCTGACTTTGCAGGCCGTGCTCTGCAGGGCATAGAGGCAGGCTTCATACATCTTTTTGCCATGGCCCAGATAGCAGGATATGCGGTGGGAGGGTGCTGGACGCACATCGGCTCGGCCCAATCGGTTGTTGCCTATTCATTTATTCGCAAGGAAATTAATGAACACTTTACGCCTTATCAATGGATTAGAGCAATGACGCCTATTATTATAGAAATAGTTATACTTGTGACGGTTATTGTATATATCGAGGGATGGCTTTTAAACCCTCTGCCAAAGTAAATAGCGTAAACTTAAAAGGAGGATAAATATGTGGCGTTCAATTTTGGTTTTAGTTGACTTCGCCCCGGAATTTCTCTACGAAATCGGAAAGCCGCAATAGCGGTTATGTATGATAATCCGCGTTAATTGTTACATATTCCTTGCTCAGGTCGCAGCCGTAACAGAAGTCGCTGTGTTTACCGACTCCGAGGTCAACCGTTATGGCATGGCTGGTCTGAGAGACAATCCTGCCTGCCTTGCGGCGGTCGAACTTTGTCGGCGAGCCGTTTTTGAATACCGCCAGCTCATCGAGTTTGCAGGACATCTTCCTCGGGTTGAGTTTTACGCTGCTTGAGCCGACGGCGCAGATGATTCTGCCCCAGTTCGGGTCGCCGCCGTTTACCGCGCATTTGACTAATGGATAGCCGGCTACTGCCCGTGCCGCCTTCGCAGCGTCGGCCTTTGTTGCAGCGCCTTTAACGACCACCTTGAACATCCGCGTCGCGCCCTCGGCGTCGAGTGCCATTTGTTCGGCTAAATCAGTGGCAAGCTGCGAAAGTGCAGCAGCAAATTTTTTATATTGCGAACCTGTTTTTGCTATTGGTTTATTTCCAGCAAGGCAGGAAGCGAGAATTATCGCCGTATCATTAGTGCTTTGATGGCCGTCAACAGTTAATTTGTTCAGCGAATTACCAATAGCGGTCTTCAATGCCTTGGCCAGCAGCGGTTTTGTTATTTCTACATCAGTCGTAATAAAGCAGAGTGTCGTCGCCATATTCGGCCCAATCATTCCCGCCCCTTTTACGGCGCCTGCTATTATTACTTTTTTGCCGGATATTTCTATTTTGCGGATGGCCTGCTTTGGCTTGGTATCGGTTGTCATTATCGCCTTTACAAAATCCAGCCCCGCAGAGGCAGAATCTGAAAGCTCACCTACCGCATCCGTAATACCTGCAATAACGTTCTCCATCGGCAGTTGCTCGCCTATGATGCCGGTTGAGGCAACAAGTACCTCGTGTGGGTCAACCACAAGGTAGCCAGCCGTTTCGGAGCACATCCTGATGGCATTCCTGACTCCTCGCTGGCCCGTGCACGCGTTGGCGTTGCCGGAATTGACGACCACCGCGAATACGCTGGTGCTTTTTATATGTTTTTTGCTGACCTCAACCGCCGCCGAGGTAATCTTGTTGGTCGTAAAGACCGCCGCTGCCTTTGCCCCGCTGGGGCAGACAATCAGCCCCAAGTCGGCTTTGCCGGACTTTTTTATCCCGCACTTTACCCCCGCCGTCAGAAACCCTCGCGGGGCGGTAATGCTGTTATTTGCCATATCTGGTTCTCCGGATGTATTCTCTGCCGTTTTTCAGGTGCAAGTTTAGATGAACGCGGCTTTATTTGCAATCGTATAAATATAGGGGCGAATCGGGGTTGCTTGCTCTCCCTTCCTCCTTAAGCCTCGGTCCGTCCCCAGGTTTTATCCGCCTATGGCGGATTTATTTTACGCCCAGCCGAGGCCAGCTCTCATAAAGTCTTTCTATTGTGTGTCCTCGAATCTTCTATAGATTTTTCTGCATTGTCGAGTCTGCCGGCTATCGCCATTTCCCTGAAATCCGCCATTGGGTCGTAGAATATTTTATTTAAGTCGACCGTGTTGACCATAATACCGGCTTTATTTCGCCGAAGTTGTTTTACGATAACGCCGTCCGGCGCGATTATGCACGATGGATACGGCGAATAGTAGCCGGATGCATTTGACATACTGACCCAGAAATAATTCGTCGCCGCGTGGCACTGCATAGTCTGCCGCATAATGTGAGTATGCACACTCGGCCCTTTCTGCCGGGCATTGTAAAACGATTGAAAAATACAATTTACCTTTTGCTTATACAACTCTCGGTAAAGTTCCGGAAAGCGGGCATCAAAGCATATAAGAAGCGAGCATTTTACGCCGTTGATTGTAAAGTTCACGAATCTATTGCCCGGCGTATAGCGACGCAGTTCGCCTCTCAGGCAGAATCTTTTGTCATATCGGTCAACAATTTTGCCTTCAGGGCTTATTAGATACAAACTATTGTGTGGCCTGTTCGGCTCGGCCAACCTGTGCGTGCTGCCTAATACAACCCACAGGCCGAGTTTGCCGGCAAGGCTCACAATCTTTTGGGTTTCCTGCGTGAGAAGCTCCCAGTCGTAATTGTCAAAATTCGGAAAGTCCGCCCCCACGTACCCGCTCAGTGCGCATTCCGGAAAGTGCACTATGTCAGCTTCGGCCTTTTTCGCTTTACGCAGGAGCTCGCAAATTTGCCTGGCGTTTCTTTTTATTGAAACGCCGACTGCAAACTGACACGTCGCAATTTTTAGTATGCCAATAGCCATCGTTAATCTTGGGAAGTGGAGATGGTCGGCTATTTTCCGTTTCTACGGTGCACGTTAAAGCCAGACCACCTCTTTGATAACATGCCTAATCCAGGGGTTGCCATCATCTTTCATTTTTGCGATTTCATCTTCTGTGTACGGAAATACATCGCAGCCGATTGTTAGGTTATCCGGTACGAACTCAGGTATTCGGTCCACAAAACGTTTGTCGCTGTGACTTAAAACAATAAGCAAGTCCGCGTCGCTGGCAGGGCCGTAGCTGTCTGTCGCGTATGAGCCGAAAAGCCCAACCTTCTCAACATTGCTTCGTTGAGATTTAAGCTGGTGAGTGTATTCTTTCAACTGACACAAAACTTTATCTTTGTCAGCGAAGAATACCTTCACAAAACTCGATGACCGTTTTCGCATTGTTGATTGCTTCCTGAGCGTCTTTTTTTGTGTAATAATCACCCGGCGTCCCGCTGTCAAAACCGTTGGGATAACGGGCAGGGATATAATGCTTATCAAGTGCCTTGGCAGCATCAAGAATGTCCTGACCAACGGCGGTTTTTTCATCAAGTTCGCTTAGCAAACGGGATACCGAATGTCCCCAGCCTTCACCGTGCAGTTTCAGGAAAGCCGCTTTAACAGCCTTTTCTGCTGCCTGCTGTGCGCTAAAACAAGACCACTCATAGTCACCATCATTTGACGCATGAATGGCATGGTTCAAATCCCGCTGGGCTTGGGCGAGCCAGTCTTTTGACCTGTCAGGCATTTTTCTAACTTCCTAACAGAAGGATAAAGAGCCAATTTTCTGCTTCCGCAAGTATATCAGATGTATCATTTCAAACCAAGTGTTTCATCCAGACCAAAAATAATATTCATATTTTGAATCGCTTGGCCGGAGGCGCCTTTGACTAAGTTGTCAATCGCCGAGAAAACCACGATTCGGCCCTTCACGCAGCTAACAAATATATGGCAATAGTTCGTACCGGCTACATCCTTGACTGCCGGGGCGTCGCTGCAGAACTGCACAAAAGGCTCATCGCGGTAAAAATCCTTGTAGAGCTTGGCCAGTTGCTCACTGTTGGTTTTGCCTTTGGGCTGACAATACACTGTCGAAAGAATCCCCCTGTCGAAAGGCCCTGCGTGCGGCTGAAACAATATATTGACATCGGTGCCGGCGATTTCACCGGCGATTTGCTCCATCTCCGGCATATGCCGGTGCGTCCCGATGCCGTAGGCAAAGATGTTCTCATTCATATTCGGAAAATGAAATTTGCTCGATGGATTTTTGCCCGCTCCGGATATGCCGGTTACCGCATTGGCGATAATCGAATCTGTTTTAACAAGCCCTTCTTTCAGCAGCGGTGCCAAAGCTAACAGTGCACCGGTAGGGAAACAACCCGGATTTGCAACCAAATCAGCATTTTTTATCTGCTCGCGGAACAATTCCGGCAGACCATAGACCGCCCGTTTAAGATTAGCTGTGTCGGTATGTTTTACCTCGTAGAACTTTTCGTAAACTTCCACATCTTTAATGCGATAATCCGCGCTGAAGTCAACAACCTTCAGTCCCGCCTTCAGAAGTTTGGGCACAAATCCCATCGACACTTTGTGCGGCAGGCAGCACAGCGCAGCATCAGCTAATCCCGAGAGCTTATCGATATCTAAAGGCTCAATTTGCAGATTACATCGGCCCTTGAAACGCGGAAAAACTTCCTCAACTAACCCACATTCTTCAGGCAGTGCACTTAGATAAACAAGTTTTGCCTCGTTGTGGCGCAGAATTATGTCTATTGATTCGGCTCCGGTATAGCCGCTTGCTCCTATTATCGCAACCTTTATCATAATCTTTCCTTTTGAAAAAATAACCGCTGAGATTATCTCTCAGCGGCTATTGTAATAATCCCGAACTCAGTTTGCAAATCAGCGCTTCGAGAACTGGAATCTCTTTCTTGCGCCGCTCTGGCCCGGTTTCTTTCGCTCGACCATTCTGCTGTCCCGGGTAAGATGGCCGCTGTCCCGAAGAATCTGGGTGATAACTATCGTTATAGTTTTTCAGTGCCCGTGCTATTCCGAGCAGGGATGCCCCCGCCTGTCCGCTTGTTCCGCCGCCTCGGACGTTGATGAAAACGTCGAACGCTTTTTCCGCCTCGACGGCTTTTAGAGGGGCCATCACCGCTTTTTGGTCCTGGTCTCTCGTGAAATAATTCTCAAGTGCTCTTTTGTTTATCAGAAGTTTTCCGCCGCCGGGCCTTATCCGCACTCGCGCTACCGAGCTTTTTCTTCTGCCCGTGCCCCACCAGTACCCGCCCTTTTCGGTTTCCTTATTGCCGGACTTTTGTGTAGGCTTCACACTGCCTGCTTGTGTCTCTGTCATTTCTGTATTCTCTCTTAAGTAATTTCTATCTTTTCAGGTCTCTGGGCCTGATGTGGATGCTCCGGCCCGCGATAAACCTTTAATCTCGTCAGCATTTTTCTGCCTGTTTTGTTTTTCGGCAGCATCCGTTTTACAGCCAGTTCGACCACCCTTTCCGGTTTCTTTGTCATCATCTCCGCAAAACTGACGTATTTGTGTCCGCCAGGAAAAAGTGTGTAATAATCATATTCTTTCTGTTGTGCCTTTTCGCCGGTAACCTTTATTTTCTCAGCGTTCACCACGACCACATAATCGCCCGTATCGACATGGGGCGTATACGTGGGCTTGGTTTTGCCCATCAGTGCGGTTGCGATTTTCGCCGCCATTCGGCCCAAAATCGCACCGTCGGCATCAACAAGCAGCCATTTGCTGCCGGCGTGGACCTCTTTCATCATAAAACTTTTCATATAAAGCCCCTGACCAATCCGGGAAAACCATATATTCTAAGCAGCTTGGCCGATTTGTCAATTGCATTTTGGCGAAAAGCCAATGTCAATTTGCTTGCCGATGATTGAGCTTCGAAAGCCAGCCTGCAGCCTGTGTGCTCTCAGGAAGCCTGTTGGCAGGCCGACTCTTTGCTGTATGCTTCTAAGAATTTAAGCCAGTTCAGCCACGCCTTTTTATATCGTTCGCTCGAGACCAGAAAGCTGTCGTTATGGCTGCCGGAAATCTCAACAAACTCGTTCGGCTCATTTGAAGTCTCGTACAGTTCAAGTCCGAACTCGAATGGCACTATCTCATCGTTGCGGCTGTGGATTATCATCACCGGGCAGTGTACCGCTTTGATATAATCAATTGTGTTGTATCTGAACCTCGCAAACCAGCGCACCGGCATATAGGGGTAAAATTTCTTGCCTATGTCGGCGTAAGATGTAAATGCACTCTCAACAATCAGCGATTTCGCCGCCACCTTGCTTGCTAATTGTGCTGCGATGCTGCCGCCTAACGACCTGCCGAAAATAATAATGTTATTCGGCGATAATTTCTTTACGTTAACCAGCCAGTCGTACGCCGCTCTCGCATCCAGATATGTTCCTTCTTCGCTTGGTTTGCCTTCGCTTTTGCCGTAGCCGCGATAGTCAAAAATAAAGCAATTCAGTCCCAGGTTATAGAAGATATTGATGCTGTCCAAGCTGTGCATCATATTGCCGCCGTTGCCGTGGCAGAACAGAATCGTCAGGTTCGAATTATTTGCAGGCACATACCAGCCGGTTAGTTTCACGCCATCCGAGCTTTGGAAAACCACATCCTCAAAGTCCAGCCCCAGTTCGTCCGGCGTATAGGTAACTTCTTGCATTGGACCGTACAAAAACTGCGGCTGCATAAGATAAAGTATCACCCCCAGACCCCAGTAAGCGACAAACAACACCACCACGAAGGATATCAGCATCGGTTTTATCCTTTTGTTTCAAATCAAAATATCGTTTCCAAACACCTGAACCAACCTTCCGGCTGCCGCGTATTTTAATTTGCTCACGGAAATAAAACAAGCTACAATTTAGCAGCACAGAATCTGCGATATGATTAAGAGAAGAAAGACAGTAATCGTCCACGTCGGCCCGGTAAAAATCGGTTATTCATCGCCGGTTGTTATCCAGTCGATGACCAAAGTGCCCACCACCGACATCGCCCGTTGTGTAAGACAGATACATCAGCTTGTCCGCGAAGGCTGTCAACTGGTAAGGGTAGCTGTTCCAACGCAGGCCGATACCGCCGCCTTTGCGAAGATTGTCCAGAAGGTAAACACCCCTTTAATTGCCGATGTGCATTTCAGCCCCGCTCGGGCGATTGAAGCCATCGAAGCCGGCGCAGCAAAGGTGCGCCTCAATCCCGGCAATATAAAAAATCAAAAGGACATCCTGCAAATCATAGACGCAGCGAAGATGCACAAAACCGCTGTTCGCATTGGCGTTAATGAGGCGAGTATCCGAGACTTGAAGAGACAGGATGTTCCGCCCGGAAAACGCACTTTGTTGATGCTGAATGAGATGAAAAGATACGTTCAGCTTTTTGAAAAGCGTAATTTCACGCAATTGGTTCTGAGCGCAAAAAGCAGCGACTGCCTGCGGACAATCGAAATTAATCGTCGTATCGCCGAGACCTTCGATTATCCAATTCACCTCGGCCTGACGCACGCAGGCCTGCCGGAAGACGCACTTGTACCTTCTGCCGTTACCCTCGGCACGTTGCTCGCCGAAGGTATCGGCGACACCATCAGGGTAAGTGCCGCTGGTAATCCTGTGGTAGAAGCCCAAATCGCAAAACGGATTTTAATCGCCTTTGGCCTTTATGAGCGTATGTGCCCGGAACTTATAGTCTGTCCCACCTGTGCACGGGCACAGATTGATGTGGTCGCGCTCGGCCCGCCGAATTCAGAAAGCCGTAGCAGGGGTCGATAAGCCGCTTCGTATCGCGGTGATGGGTTGTATCGTCAACGGCCCCGGCGAGGCCGCCGACGCCGATTTGGCCGTCTGCGCCGCCAAAAACAAGGCTTACATTTACCGAAATGGAAGAAGAATCTCGATAGTACCGCCCGGCAGAATCGTCCCTGAATTGCTGAAGCAGTTAAGAAAAACAGAGCCCCGAACGTAAGTGAGGGGTAGAAAGAACGATGAATGCGACTCTCAGGCGATTTTGCATTGTTGTCGTCTTCAGCATCGCTTTTGCATATATTGAAGCCGCCGTCGTTGTTTATTTGAGAACGATTTTTCATCCCGGAGGTTTTACTTTTCCTCTGACTGAATTAGGCATTAGCCCTTTGTGGAAGCGGCTTCTATTGACTGAAACCGGCCGCGAAGCCGCAACGTTGGTCCTGATGTTTACAGGCGCATGGCTCTTCGGAAAGGACCGTCAGCAGCGTTTCGCTTATTTCGCGACAATCTTCGCCGTCTGGGACATCTTTTACTATCTCTGGCTCAAAGTCCTTATCAATTGGCCGGCTTCGCTCCTCGAATGGGACATACTGTTTCTGATTCCGTTTCCTTGGGCAGGCCCTGTTCTTGCACCCCTCATCGTCTCTATCACACTGCTTGTGTTCGCGGTAGCGATACTCTGCCGCTCATCAACCACCCCAGCCGTAAAGGTTTCCGCGCCGCAGTGGTTTGTTTTTGTTCTTGCTGGTTTGCTCGTCGTTATCTCGTTCTGGATTGCCGGCCTGCATATGGCCCAGCCCAACTTTAAAGAATATTTCTATTGGCCCTTATTCGCCATCGGCGAGCTGATGGCTGTCGTGTTTTTTACCACGTGCCTGCTCAAACCAAAATAGTACCGCACCTATTTAATTTTTGCGCCTCCAGTATTATTTAAGTCTTTAGCAATCAAACACGCCTTTCTACTGTGACGCACTTTTTAAATAGGTGCGGTATAGCTCAATCTTGAGTATTTCTTAAGCCGGCTGCGGCGTCTGTTCTTTTTCCGCCTGGCCGGTATCTGTTGTTGTTTCTGTCCTGGCTGTATCCCTCGAATTTTCCGAAAATCATTTTGCCTGCCGAGGTCTGCAGTGAGCTGGTTATATTGACCGTTATCTCTTTTCCGATTTTGTCGCGTCCGCCCTCAACGACAACCATTGTCCCGTCGGGTAGATATCCCAACCCCCTGCTCAGCTTCTTCGCCTAATTTTACTATCCTGACCTCCATGGTCTCGCCCGGTAGTGCTATCGCCTTTAGTGAGTTAGCCAGGTCGTTGATATTGATTACGTCGACCTCTCGAACCTGTGCGACCTTCGTAAGATTATAGTCTGTTGTTGCCAGTCGGCCGTTGCACAGCTTTGTAAATGCCACAATTTTTTGGTCCACTCCACGAATGTCTTCGCTCTCTGCAATGGCGGTGTCGTCTATTTCAATATCGAGGGTGGAATTCGACTGCATCTCCTTAATAATATCCAGTCCGCGTCTGCCGCGATTGCGTTTGAGCCTGTCCGACGAGTCAGCTATTACTTGAAGTTCGTTGAGAACAAATCGTGGGATAACTACCGGTGCGTCGAAAAACTTGCTGCGACACAAATCCACCACTCGGCCGTCGATGATTACCGATGTATCCAGCACCAGCGGCCGGGCGCCCTTGGTCTGCTTGGCAAATTCCACATACGGCACCACAAAGCGAACGTCATCTTTTGTCCGTATCACAACGCTGATGGTAAGAAAGCATATACATATTCCCAGCATCCATTTGATTGCCGCCACCGCTTCTGGCAGCAGGTGAAGTCGGTATGTATCAGCTATCATATCCACTAATGGCGCCAGTGCCCCGCTGATAAGAAGGCCGACTAACAGACCGAAGAAAACGCCCGCCAGCGCGCTGAGTTTTCGCTTCGGCGTAAAAAAGTCCAGTAAAAACACAAATACTGCCATCCCAAGACCCGAAAAAACCACCGCCCAGAAGCTGGTTGAATTTTCTCCCTTCGTAATCGTCTCCGTACTGACACTGACAAACAAAATCGCCAGCACAATAACCACAAAGATAGTTCTGAAAATCCATAGCAGCATAGTTATAAACCTCCCAAAATATGATACCGATTCCAGTCTTTCGACTTATGACTATTATATCGACCGTTCAGACCCTTATCTATAGCTATGTTAGGCATTTGTATAGCGTGCAGTTGCCGAAACTGCCTTACCTTTGTCTTCCGCCCGGAATATCCCCTGAATACAGAAAGCTCATTCCTTTTTTTCGGTCGCTACGATGGTAGCAGGTGCAATTTTTTCCAGGCTGTCTTTAAGCTGCTCAGCCTGGCCGACAACAACCACGACCAGTTCGTCCGGTTTTATTGTCGCCTCTATCAATCGTTCACAATTGTCCCGTTTCGCCTCTCCAACGCCTTTAAGCAGCCGTTCGAGATAATCAGAACCGAGCCCCTGAGATTCTATCAGCCACAGGTCGTTTGCTATATGCTGCGGCGTCTCTCGGTCTCTCACAAAGCTACCCAATATAAATGATTGGCTGTTTGAAAGTTCTTTATCACTGGGACCTTCTTTTTTTAGCCGTTTAATTTCATCGAGGACAGCTCCAACGGCTTGCGCCGTTGCCTGCGTTTTGCTGAATGTACCCACCTCAAACTCGCCGGCGAAGCGCTTCGCCGTGAAACCGCCCCAGATAGCGTATGTCAGCCCTTTCGCTACCCGGACACTTTCGTTCAATCGGCTGTCGAATCCCCATCCGAAGTAGTTGCTCACTACCCGGCTGACAGGGTACATTTTGTCGTGGCGAGTAATGCCGCGACCCCCTATGCGTATCTGGCTCTGTGTACTGCCGGGCCGGTCAACAAGATATATATGCGTACGTCCCGGTTCGCACAGCTCCGGTAATTTTTTCTCCGGCTGCGTTGCCTTCGCACGCCAGTTACCAAAAGTTGATTTTGCCAGTTCGGACGCCTTCTTCTTATTGATATCACCGGCAAAAATCAGCACCGCTGCATCGGACCTGACGAATTCGCTCCACCACTGTTTTAGGTCGCCGACCACAAGAGCGTTGACATCCTCAACTTCGCCGACAGCCGTTCTCGAATACGGATGTTCACCGTACAGCCTTCGCCGAAGCTCACGGTCCGCCACGTATTCAGGCTCCGCCGATGAAATCGCCAGCGATGTCAGAACCTGCCGCCGGAGTTTCTCGAACTCATCTCCCTGAAAATTCGGCTCTAATACGACTTCCCCGAGTAGTTTCATTCCTCTTTCGACGTGCTCCGTCAGACAGTTCATATTGACTGTTGACGTATCTGTATCTGCGTTGCCGGAAAGGCCGATTGCGTAAGTCTCCAGTTCATCAGCCAACTGTGCCTCGCTGTGTTTCTTTGTCCCCTTGACGAGCATGCTCATAGTCATCGCCGCCGTCCCAGGCCTTTCTTCCGTCCACGCCCCCGCCAGAAGTCCTAACCGGACAGTTACAAATGGCACCTCGTGGTTTTCAACCACAAGAACTTTAAGTCCGTTATCTAAGACCTCTCGGCTGTACTTTGGTGTTATCTTCGCAGCAGAAATCTTTCCAAACGGCGGCTCTTTCGGAAAATCTTTGCCTCGCTCAAGCCCTGGCCGACCCGGTTTCGGCACGACCTTTTCAATCTCACCGGTAATAAGCGCCTGCTCCTCCATTTTTTTCTTGTCTGCCACAGCCTCAGGCAGACTACGTTCCACTTTAACCCTCAGCGCACGCTCAGGTGTCAGGTACTTGTTCGCAACGCGTATAATGTCGTCCGCTGTTACTTTTCGGATGTCGTCCAGCCAGCGGTTGACATAGGAAACATCGCCGTATTCCACAGCGGCACTGCCTAACATCTCCGCCTTGCTCTCAATATGCAGATTTTGTGTCACCAGTTCTTTTAGCATCTGATTCTTTGCTTTCATCAGTTCCCGTTCGCTGACTTTGCTTTCCCGCAGCTTGGCGATGTGGTTCTCGATAATTCCGGCAACCTGCTCCGCATCGGACCCCAAAGGCGGCATCATCGCCCCTGCTCTGAACAATCCATCTTGCTCCAGCTCCCACGTCTCAGCGTTGGCTGACACGGCCAGTTGTTTTTCCGCAACAAGCTCTCGATACAGTCTGCTGCTGTTGCCTCCGCCTAAAATCTCCGCCAACAGCTCAAGCGCAACCGAATCCTTATCTCTTATCGGCACCGTCCTGAAAACAACTCCTACGATGGGTGCAGGGGCATTATCTTCTTTTAGGGTTACCGACCTCGGCCCGTTGGGCTCTGGCTCACGAACGTTTACCTCCGGCGGCTTCTCATAGCGAGGTATCCAGCCGAAATATCGCTTCGCAAGCTCTTGTGCCTTTTCGTGACTGACTGCGCCGACGATAATCAGCGTCGCATTGCTCGGCACATAATATCGCTGCCAGAAATCTCGCAGTTCCGCCGCTGAGCTTGCACGCAAATGCGCTATATTTCCAATCGGAGACCACCGATATGGATGAACCTTAAAAACCTCCGCCAGCAGGTTCTCCACCACCGTTCCGTAAGGTTCATTCAGTCGCATCCTGCGTTCTTCTTCTACGACTTTCCGTTCGGTATCGAAAGACTGCTGGTCAATCTTCAGAAATGTCATTCGTTCCGCCTCAAGCCACAGTGCCAGCTCAAGCTGGTTTGCCGGCAGTGCTTGGACGTATACCGTTCGGTCGAAGCCTGTATGGCCGTTTGCCATGCCGCCCACGCGATGAATGAAACTGAAATGGTCTGTTGGCCCAAGTTTATCCGTGCCGCGAAACATCATATGCTCGAACATATGGGCAAAACCCTGCCTGTCAGTTCGTTCATTTTTCGAGCCGACGTGATACCACAGCTGCACTGCCACTATCGGAGATGAAAAATCCTCCAGCGTTATCACGTCCAGGCCGTTCTCAAGTTTGATGTCCCGATAATCAAACCTCGTGCTGCTTGTGGTGAGCTTGTCGAATCCGTTGCTGTTTCTTATTTCCTCGACACATACCCTTTGACAGCCGGCCTCACCAACGGCCAGCGTCAGCACCAGTAAAGAGGTTAATATCGCTGCGATTCTACCGTGTTTAATGTGGTCCATTGCCTCGCTCACCTTTTATAATTCTTTTCGCCGGCAATCAATCAACAACTCCACAGCTACTTTTTTTCTTTGGGTTTTAACAGACCTTTGAATCCCTTGATGGCCTCAGTACCCAAATCTTTACCTGTATCTAAAATCTTCTTGCCTTCTTCGGCGGCAGCCTTGCCCGCTTTTACGGTCTTACCCAGCGTTGACTTCATCGCACTGATTGTCTGCGCCGGCAAAACACCTACGCCCTGTTCAGCTATTCCTTCTGTAACCGCGAGCATAATTTTGCCCGCCAGTATTCCTGTGTCGAGTTTGTTATCGCTGCCCAAATTTTTCATTCTGATGGGAGCCAGGTTTAAGGTCACAGTGTCGGCCCCGCCGGGTACTGGGAGAAGTTTCACTTTCACTTTGATACCATTGATTTCAAGCGAGTCAATTTGCAGTTTTTTGCCTGAAGGCTCGCCGCCCCCCTCTTTCTCGGTCTTGAGTGAGCCTATGACATCCTGCAGATTATTTGACAGCATCTTTTGTTCGATGGTCAGATTCACGTCATCCAGTCTAATCTCTCTGATATGCACCACATCAGAGAGCAGCGTTCTCACATCGGCTCTTATTACGCCTCGGCCCAGCACAAGCAGTTCCTTGTTGGTATACCCCTGCGGGTTTCTAACCACGAGGTTTGTGATTCCGATTATGCCTTTGCGGATTGAAAGTTGTACATCGCCGACCTCCACCACCACGCCGAGTGCTTTTGTACCGCCTATCTCAATGCCCGCTTTTAGCAGGTATCCTCCCAGCGAATAAAGAGCCACACATAAAACCAGCGTTAGAATAATAACGCATAAGACGATGATACTTATGGCTTTACCCATTACTTTCATTTTGTTCGCCCATTAACTCCTTAAGGCTGATCTGTTTTAAGCGCCGCGTAAACCGCCCACAGAAACTAAAAGCGGGCGAGCGGATTCGAACCGCCGACGTCCAGCTTGGGAAGCTGGCATTCTGCCACTGAATTACGCCCGCAAGTATCTTGTTTTTAAAACTTTACAGCAAGCCTTGCCTTGACAATGCTGGTTTTGTGGCAATCTACTGCTTCTTTTAACCTGATATTATATATTACTGGTTGCATTAAATGCAAAAAAATATCCAGTTTTTTACTACGGTCGTCCAGCTGTGTGGCACTTCGTGGCATCTTGTAATGACTTGGAAGCGGAAACTTCTTACGGGAACCGGTTCCAGCCGTCTACGGTAAACACCAACTTTTTATATCGCCATTGGTAACCTCCTTTCCGTTTGTGGCAAGTGGTTACCATCAGCGACTGACGCACAAGAAGTTTATCAGAAAAGTTTAAATAGTGCAAATGTTTTTTCTGGCAAGGCTTTTCATTCGTTTATTCCTCAGTTTTGATGGTTAGGAATCGGTCTAATTTAACTGACTTTTGCAAATTTCCGGATGAACAGCTTTATAAAAATCAGAAATGTAATTTTAGCAGCTTCACGTCTTATAAAATCACATCGAGAGTTGTAGTTTGACGCGGTATTATAGGGAGGCTTAGTATGATGTTTTGTTTCTGCGATGGGAGATGGCTTAAATCAACTGAGGGTTCTTTGCTTTTGATGGTTTCTTATCTTACATTTTAATAGTGCGATAGAATAATATGATATGGTCCAAGGAAAAAGGGGTGTTCTAAGGGGGTGTTTTTTAATAGCCGCATAAAAAGCATATAAAAAAGCATTAGTGTATGAAAGGGAGGGGTAATTAAATGATAGCCGTGAAAGGGAAAACATCCTTAACGGGAAGCAAAGCTGCTTTTGGTGAATGGCTTGTCTCGAAAGGCTTTCTTAGTCGTGATGAATTAGCCACGGCGTTAAATGACCAACGTGAATATGGTGGCAGGTTGGGTGAAGTGCTGCTCCGAACGAAAATAGCAGACTCTGCCACGATTACCCGTTTTTTAGCTGAGTATCTTTCGCTGGAATATGTACAAATAGATGAAGTCAGCAAAATAGATATGACTATCGCCCGAATGTTGCCGGAAGCGATAGCCAAGCGTTTTTGTCTTGTGGCGATTGGCGCAGAAGGTGACAAGATTATCGTGGCAATGGCTGACCCTCTCGATGTTGTTGCAATAGATACAATTGCACCAAAGCTAAAACGAGAAATTAAGGTGGTAATCAGCTCGCATGACGAGATTATTCATGCGATAGAGGCGATTTATCACGGCTCTGATGTTGAAGAACAAGGGCTTCGCGACATTGTGGAGACGGAGACTATCGAAGATGATCAGAAAGTAGAATCGATTCTGGGAGAAAGCGGCTCAAAGTCTGATATAACCAGTGAAGAGGCTGCGACGAAGGCGCCTGTGGTTCGTTTTGTGGATTTGTTGTTAAGCCAGGCGGTCAAAAGCAGAGCGAGTGATATTCATATCGAACCACAAGAACATTCAATGTCGATTCGTATGCGAGTTGACGGTGCACTTCGGGATATGGTTCCGCCAGCCAAGAAGATGCAGGCTGCGGTTGTTACGAGGGTTAAAATACTTTCGGAGATGGATATAGCAGAGCGTCGACTACCTCAGGATGGCCGATTCAAGATTAAGGCATCCGGCCGAGATATAGATGTGCGTGTATCATCGATTCCGACAATATATGGCGAAAAGATAGTGATGCGAATTTTGGATGCAGCAGCGGTGAACCACGATATTGAGCAGCTTGGGTTTGAGCCAAAGATGCTGGAGGAATTTAAGGCAGATACTCTCACAGCCGCACGGTATCATAATTATCACCGGACCCACCGGCAGCGGTAAAAGCACAACGCTATACTCAGCGTTAAATTATCTAAGGGACCCGACGGAAAATATTACCACAGTTGAAGACCCTGTTGAATATCGTCTTGGGGGGATTAACCAGATTCAGGTCAAGCCTGATATCGGGCTGGATTTTGCATCCTGCCTGAGAGCGATTTTAAGGCAGGACCCGGATATAATTTTAATAGGTGAAATCAGAGACAAGGAGACAGTGGAGATTGCAATAAAAGCTTCTCTGACGGGACACCTGGTTTTGAGCACATTCCATACCAATGATGCACCCAGTGCGATAAGCAGGCTGGTCTATATGGGGATTGAGCCTTATTTACTGGCATCGTCGCTGAATTTAATAGTTGCTCAGCGGCTTGTAAGAAAGATTTGTGAGCATTGCAAAGAGACTGTGACCTTGAGCAAAGAAGTTCTTAAGCGTTTGGAGATTGACCCCCAACAGGCCAAGGACGTCACATTTTATCACGGCAAGGGCTGCCCGGCCTGTGGAGGGACAGGTTACAAGGGCAGGTTACCTGTGTTTGAGTTTCTTGTGATGGATAATGATATTCGGGAAAAAATTGTTGGCGGCGCCAATGAGATGCAGATAAGAGCGATAGCACGTCAGAAAGGTTATGGCGGATTACTTGAGAGCGGCGTGAGTAAGATGTTACAGGGTTTAACTACTGCCGAAGAAGTTCTGAGTGTAACATTTACGGAAAATATAAAGACGTAAAGACCGGTTTTCACAGGGATACTCTCGCCGAGTGATTTAGTAAATTTACAAATATTATCTCAATCTTTCAGTGGTTATCAATATATTCGGACTAATGTCACGCTGTATGCAATTGACATAACCCGCCTTTCAGTATTAAGTTCCGATATAAATTCCTTTATTAGCCGTAAAAAACAGCAAACGGACTTGGCGCATAATATCGAAATGGGATTTCTACTAAACCTGAGGTTTTCGGACACCGATATCGCTGTTGATATGATACGGTGGGCAAACGAAGTGCAGACCAAACGAAGGTTTTGTGCTTACGTGGTATGACTTTGCAGGCGCGGGTAATTTTAATGCCGCGTTGACGCATCACGCAGTTATTTTTGATTAAGGTTTGGTAGATGAAAATTTACAAGTATATTGTTCGAAATTTTTCAGGAGAACGGAAGGAAGGCCTGAGGCAGGCGGCTTCCTCGTCTGATGTGCTTAACTGGCTTCGAGAGCAAAAGTTTATTCCTATATCTGTTGATGAGATATCTACAGGCGCCAGAAAGGGTCAGCGGACGTTTCGCCGAAAACGAGTCAAATCATCAGACCTGTCGGCGATTTGCTGGCAGTTGACGACGATGCTGGAGAGTGGAGTTCCGATTACTACTGCTTTGGGTACCATTGCTGAGGATATCGAGAATCCACGGCTTCAGCAGATTATGAAGGATGTCCTGGAGAAAGTGGAGAGAGGCGAGACTTTCTCATCTGGTATTTCCGGACATCCGAAGGTTTTCAATAAACTATCAGTCGCCATAGTATTGGCTGGCGAGACCGGTGGTACTTTGCCACAGGCATTAAAGAGACTGGCGGAGTATTTTGGCAGCCGGGATAAACTTGGCAAGAAGGTCAAAGGCGCGGTCGTATATCCTGCCTTCGTGCTGGTATTTATTGTTTTGCTGGTTGTGTTTATAATGACTTTTATTATTCCTCGATTCAAACTTATATTTGACCAGCTCGGCGGGCACCTTCCTGCTTTTACACAGGCATTTATGAATGTTTATGACACCATCCGCCACAATGTCGTTTATATTATAGGCACATTAGGGTTCCTGATAGTCTCAATGGTTCTTGTTTATACTAAAACCCGGAAAGGACATTATTTGTTCAGCAAAGCATTCCTTGCATTTCCTTTAATAGGCAAAATAATCGGCCATGCATTTGTCGCCGCGTTCTGCAGGACGATGTCGGCATTACTTGCTTCGGGTGTTTCGGTGCTTGAAGTATTCAATATTCTTTCCACAATGAGTAATAATGATATTATAAAATCAGCGGTTGTGCACACGAAGGAGCGTATCGTGGAGGGCTCAAATATTTCCTTAAGCATGGCTGCAGCCGGTTTCTTCCCGAATATGGTGGTCAAGATGATACAGATTGGTGAGGAAAGCGGTTCGCTGCCCGTGGTGCTGGAGAGAACCGCAGATTATTATGAGCGAAAGGTGGATGCCATGGTGACCATTCTGTTGAGTTTGCTTGAGCCCATAATGATTATAACGGTTGGAGCAGATTGTACTGTTAGTAGTGTTTGCGCTGTATATGCCGATTTTTTCGATGGGAAAGACATAATGTCTCACAATCAGCATAAATAAGGTAAATAAACTGAATTTGGCTTTACTTAAAAATGTTTTTTATACTTACTATAGTCGGTGGCCGGTATGGCCGATTGTGTGGTTAAAGAATATTAAAAAATTTTTTAGGAGAAAAACAAAATGAGGTGTAGAAAAGGTTTCACATTGATTGAGCTGATGGTGGTGATTCTCATCGTCAGCATTCTGGCGGCTGTGGCGATTCCCCTGATGCGAGGCAGAATAGACTCAGCCAAGTGGTCAGAAGGCAAGTCAGTGGCTGGTACAATAGCGACCGCTCTGCGTGCTTATGCTGCTGAAAAAGGAGGTGCGGGCACCTGGACGAACCCATCACAGGCTAATTTGGGATTTACAGACAGCGACCTGCAGGGTACCTATTTTAGCCATACCAATTACACCTGGTCAAGCACGTATGACGAAACAGCAGCTACTCCATTGACTTTCGACATTGTTGTTACTAAACCTGCTTCGATTACAACGGGGTCCGACTTACACTTGAACCACCTGGGTCAATTTACGGGCGGGCCAATGTAACAATTTGATGTGCGGTATAGGAGGGGGGCTTTACGCCCCCCTGATTTTTTAACGGCAAATGGGGAGGCTTGAGGTGACTGTTACATGCCCAAAAGTCTCAAAAGCGTTCACGCTGATTGAGGTGATGGTGGCTGTTGTGATTATGGTGATAGCCCTGATGGGCACCTCCTATGCGTATGCCCTGGCAAGGCGATTTGTTGTCAACCAGCGGTACTCCCGGGTGGCTGTGCAATTGGCCGCCCAGAAGATTGAAACGCTCAAGGCGGCCGGTTACAACAGCATTGCCCTCAGCATTCCACAGGAGACACTTACCGTGGCGGGGCACTCATACCTGAGGCAGACGCAGGTATCGCTGACGGCGGCACCTACGGCGGACGTGCCAAAACCCTGCAAGCAACTCACGGTGACAGTCCTATGGTCGCTCGGAACGAACCAGCACCAGGTGACTCTCGCCACTTACATCGGACTCTGACCTATGCACAGATTGACACAGGCAAATCGAGCCGGAATGACGTTGATGGAGATGATGCTTGCACTCATCGCCGCCTGCATTGTGTTGCTTGCAACGGCCGTCATTGCGGTCTTTGGGCAAAAATCGTGGGACCGCACGCTGCAGCAGGTGAATCTGCAAAGAGACGCCTCATACGCAATGCTGAAAATGGAGGAGTCGATAAGAGGCGCCGCCGGCGTGTGTATCGACGCAGGTGGTCAGAGAATGACGATAGACCCCAACGCGAATTGGACACGGTTCTGGTTTGTCCCGAACCAAAAGGACCTCAAATACCAGCTTAAGGTAGGTCACGAGCAGACGCTCCTCGACGGCGTTGTGAAGAATGCCACTTTTGAGGCGGGACCCAACGATGTGAATGTGAGCATTGAGCTGCAAAACGGCGACTGTGAGGCCCAGCTTAAGTCAACGACAATGTGGCGGAATCGTCCAGTGGGCCCGTAACGGAGAACTGATATGTTTAGAAGAGAAAAGGGTGTTGTGCTGGTGATTGTGATAGCAGTTGCCGTCATTTTTGCCATCGTTGGTTTTGCGACACTCAGCATTGCTAAGCAGGAGATAAGTCTGACCAAAATCGAAACCGACAGGACGAAGGCTTTCTATTATGCCGAAGCGGGCCTGGCGAAACTGAGCGAGGCCTTCCAGCGCCCCGTAACGGGCAATTTGAATGAAGTTCTGGCCGAATCGATTGGGCAGGGTAGTTTCAGCGTCACGCTCAATACGAACCAGACCCCCTACTATGCGTATTCAACGGGCACGTCAGGGACAATCACAAAGAAAGTTCGTGTCCAGGCAAATTTCCTGCGCCTCCTTTTGAAAACGCTCTTTTCGCGATGAACGCCAGCGGAAGCAATTGGACCTTTCAGTTGAGAGGAACCGGCGAACCCAATCAAAAAAGTGGCTATGGCACGCAATGGGGTGGCAAAGACAAAATCAACGGCAACCTCTTCATTGACGGGGATGTTTATATGTACAACCAAAGCTTCGTCAATCCGGCCCCTGCGCCAAACAGATGGGGTTATAATGGCGACGTCGGTGCGACCGGCAACATTAACGTCCTCGACAGTGCTCATGTATCGGGTGCGACCAACCCGCACGCCGATGAACCTGCGCCGGTGGACCTGATTTCGATGGACTATGCACATAACAACACATACGATGTGGCGAAAACCTTCAGTGACGCCGGCGTCACCAGCGGATACCTGCCGGTCGGCAATTCGCTGCGAGGCGTCTTTAATAAAAACCCCAACAGAACCGAATGCGGCTCCACGCCGGGGGTCGATGATTATTTCTTTGAGCCAGCCAGCGGCTTCGTCCTCGGCACGCCGTTTACCGGCGATACGCCTCTTCACGCGGGTAATAACAGGGTCTATTACGTGGACGGGGATGTATGGATATCAGGCGCGCCGACATACGGCTTCAAAATGGACGGAAAAGTGACAATAGTCGCCACCGGCGATATCCATATCTGCGACAACCTGCAGTACAAAGACCCCAACAAGGATATGTTAGGCCTGGTGGCTCTTGGCAAGTATAGTTCGGGCCAGCGGGTCAGCGGAGGCAACATCTACTTCGGCGACGCAGTTTACGGAAATATGTATATCGTTTCGGCGATGATGTTTGCCGCCAATAATTTCCTTTTCAACACCAACCGTATTACCAACAAGTCGGCGGAACCTGACACGGGGTTTGTAATCGAAAAAGGCAGTTTTGCTGCGATGAACCAGGTTTCGATTGATAGGGACTGGTACAGCGTCGGCGGCGGTAACGGCGAGGCCAAACCGGCCGTCTATAATCCTACAACCAATCAGTGGGTTGACGCCAAATCAGGAACAGTCCTGAGCTCGAATGAGCTTACTTCACTCAGGCATTATCAGATGATTGTCAATTATGACGACAGGGTCCGAGACCAGACGACCCAGCCGCCGGGTCTGCCTCGCGGCGGCACAAAGATTTTCGCCGGCTTCTCAAACTGGCAAGAACTGTAAACGCCTAACGACGAAACCCCCAATCGAACGAGATAGACCGTTTCAGAGATAGTACCGATGCCGGTTATCAGTTTACAGTTTCTGATTCGTTTATATCCTGCGTCCGATAATTTTTAAAAATCCTCTTTTGGTTTTTACTGAGGCAGAAATTCCATAGGTTTTGCCTCTGTTAAAACCTTTCAAACTTTCCAAACTTTAATTACATACCAAAATCCATAATATTTATAGGACTTAATATTCTGGGGTTTTTGCATTGGTTGATAGGGCCTAAATATTTAATTTTCCAAGTAAAACAGCGACTTTTTCAGGCCGATAAGAAAATGGAAAGTTCGGATTGTAGTGTCTATGTATTTGGAGACGATGGTAGCGTTAGTATGAAATGGATTGGAGAACAACAGGTTAAGTTAAAAGAAATTGTGGTGGACTGGAAACAAATATTTAAAGGCGGCCAACAACAGGTTTTCGGCCTTGATATAGGTTCATCTGCAATCAAGATGGTTCAACTGCACAAGAACAATGGCGACTATGTGGTTACTGCAGCCGGCATCGCTGATGTTGATGATGGGCCCGAAGGTAATGGTGGCCGCAAGGAAGTTAATGTCCTAAATGCAATTCATCAATGTTTGCAGTCAGCCGGAATTCAGACAAAGCTGGCTGTCTGCGGCGTCTGCGGCCCGGAAACGGCAGTACGTTATTTTACATTTCCTCCGTTGCCGTCTGAGGAAATAGAGGGAGCTGTCCTGCTTGAAGCCAAACAGGTTTGTCCGTTTAACACTGACGAGGGTGTTGTTGATTATCAATTAATACCAAGCGACAAGAAGGATACCAACGGCATTTTGGTGGCGGCGACAAACAAACTTCTCAAAGAAAAAACCAGATTTGTAGAAGATGCTGTTCTTCACAGCGTTTTTGTGGATGTGGATGGATTGGCGCTTTTGAATTGCTTCCGAGGATGTCAGAAATATGAGGCCGGCCAGACAACCGCCATTTTGAATGTCGGAAGCTCTTATGCAACTTTGGCAATTGTCAATGATGATAATTTACCTTTTATTCGGGACCTCACTTATCCTGGCAAAGCAATTATTGAACGTATGGTATCGGAAGGCAGCGTTTCAGCAGAAACTGTCGAAGATGTTCCGACTGGTCACGAAAATCAGGATGAAATCCAGCCTGAACCTGGTGATGGCTTGGGGGCAGCCTGCCGTAAGTTAATTACTGATGTTACCGAGACATTGCGTTACCACGCCGTTCAGGAAAAGTCCGGGAAGAAGGTTGAAAAAATATTTGTCTGCGGCGGCTTTGCCCTTGTTGAAGGATTTGTGGATTTATTGAGTAGTCGGCTTCCTGTTGCTGCTGTGTTATGGAATCCGTTTGATAAAATGAGCTACGATGCGTCTCTGCCCTGTGCAGATATTCTCCGTAAAAAGGGTCCTGCGATGGCTGTTGCAGCGGGTCTTGCTATGAGGACGATATGAACAAATTACAGCCCGTATGCAATATTGAAAGGCATAACAGGTTTTTGGTGTGACACTTATGAATAATGTGAGAATGTTCGCGATAGATTTGCTAAGGGGGCAGGGCGTTCCCGTAAGGAGCAGGCCTGAGAACATAGCTGTAACGGCGGTAACGCTGGCAGTTCCAGCGATTATCGCAGTAATAATGTTTAGTTATTATATGCATAATAGTATCGTCATATCAATACAAAAGCAGAGAATAGTTAGTTACGAAACAATGATTAATAAAATGTCTGAGGCTGTGGCATTACAGAAGGCATTTGAAGAAGAAAAAAAAGTTGTGAACGGCTGTTTGTCGGAAGTTGCGGCGACCATCAACAAGCATACTCAGTGGACGCCGGTTCTTATTGAAATAGTTAAAAATATGCCGGATTCAATACTGCTTACAGGGATTAATATAAAGGAAGATACTGTTAAAAAAAAGGCACCTTCGAAAAATAAAAGTGGGGAAATGGTTGATGTTGATGTTCCTGTAAGAATGCTGCAGATAAATGTGTGTGAAAATTCAGGACTTGGTTATGGGCAGTCAATCAGAGATTTTCAGGACCGTCTTCGCGCATCACCCTTATTTAGTCCCTGCCTCGATAATATAAGTGTTTCACAGGGGGTTGACACGTTTAAGGGACAGGATGTTGTTTCGTATCAGATAAATTGTGCTTTCAAACCGGGGTTATGACAGGTTTATTATGATTGCGGTTTATAAGAAATATGTTAAATCAGCGACCTTGGCGTGGGCAGGTTGTTTCATACTGTTTTTGTTCATATATATAACTGTGGTAGCCCCTCAGAGAGAGTACAAAGAACAAATTAGTCAGCAGCTTGCCGAGAAAAAACAGATGTTAGGGGCGGCATTAAGGATAAATCAAGAAGAGTTCCGAATCCAGTTGAATAAGCAGATGGAACAATGGAGAAATAAATTGAAAGATTTTGTTGCCAATCCTGAAGACTTGGCTGGTTTGACATTTGATATAGGGCAGATAGCCAAAGATATAAAAGTTGATTCATTCAGCGTTAAAGCCCAGGATAACGGCAAAAGTCAGGATATAGCCGGCAGCCAGTACATCTGTGAGAATCAGATTAATGTCAGTTTCAAGGCAGATTTTAATAAATTCGCCGCCTTCCTCAATGCGACGGAAAGACATCGGCCTGTTATTTTTGTGGACAAATTCACAATTACTCATGCAAACCAACAAGATAATTCAGCCAGTCAGGTGAATATGGATCTGTCAGTTTTTGTCAAAAAGCAGCGGGGTAGTTAAAAAATGATGTTGAGTTTTAAACCATGTTTCGTGATATAAAAAGATGAGAACAATAGCGATAGCAAATCAAAAAGGCGGGTGCGGCAAGACCACTACGGCCGTGAATCTTTCAGCAGCCCTTGCCAAAAAAGGTTATAGTGTTTTGCTGATAGACCTTGACCCGCAGGGACATGCTACCCTCAGTTTAGGCTATGACCCTGAGACTGCGGATAAGACTATATATGATGTCGTGGCCAACCCAGGGGTTCTTATGTCTGAAGTGGTTCTCGAAACAAACATCAGGGGGCTTAGGCTGGTTCCAAGCAATATTTTGCTGTCCGGTGTGGAGATTGAAATAGCGTCTCTCACTGGCAGAGAATATGTTCTCAGCCAGCGACTTGTCTGTATAAACAGAAATTATGATATATGTATTATTGACTGCTCGCCGTCACTGGGGTTGTTGACGTTAAACGCACTTGTAGCCAGTGACGAGGTAATAATTCCCGTCCAAGTGCATTATTACGCTCTCGAAGGATTGAAACAATTACTTGAAACTATAAATATTGTTAAAGAACGTTTCAACAGCCGTCTGAAAATCCGCGGGATGCTGCTGACTTTTGTGGAAGACAGGACCATCCTTAGCAGGCAGATACAAGAACAGATGAAAGCATTTTTTGACAGCCTGGTATTTGGTACTGTTATTCACAGGACCATAAAACTGGCTGAGGCACCGAGTGCCGGCGAACCTATTCTGATATACGCCCCTCAAAGTCGAGGTGCGGTTGAATATGAAGTTTTGGCTAAAGAGGTTATATAATGGCAAATTCTAAAGCAGGATTACACAAAAGAATCTCGGCAATTTTTGGGGGCGTGCCGATCCCGAAAAACGATAATACAGGGCGAACACCCCCTGCATCTAAGGAAGAGAGTCTCCATAGTGCTTTGCCGAAACCGTCTATAACAGGAAGAATGCTTTCGTCTTCATTGTCACCTCAGCAAACTACTCAGCCGTCGCCGGAAGTATCTTCTTCCAAACAACCTGTTGTGACCGGTACTGTTGTAAAAAATTTCGGGCAGGCTTCTTGGTCTCAGGGTTGGAAGCAGATTAAGAATAAACTTTTTACACCCAAAGCCGGTATTGGTGCCAACAGGCAAAGAAAAATGGCGATATTAACGTCGGTTCTTATTGTCATTTTTATTTTTGTGATTATTCGGGTCTTAAATCAGCCTTCACCAACGGCGGCCCGTGCTCAGGATTCAGGAGCAACAAAGGTTGGCAGCTCTGCAGCTGTTTCCGAAGAAAAGATTAACTGGCAGATACCAGAGCCGTATCCGACAACGCTTCGTAACCCTATGCAGGCAGGCTTAACAGCGGGTGGTCAGGGAGGAAATAGTAGCCTGGTTGTAAAAGGTATTGTTTACAGCGAGGACCGCCCATCTGCAGTAATTGGCAGTCAGATAGTACATCAGGGTGATAAGATATTAGGGGTAACTGTTGCAAAAATAAATGAAAACAATGTAGAATTTGAAATGAACGACAAAAAGTGGACACAGGGAGTTCAACGATGAGGTCTGATATGAATAAGGGGAAAAATAACTTGCGAGAGCCTGTAAAGAACTCGGTAATGAAATTCCGTAAATTAGGGTTGTTGATACTGCTGACGGTTGTTACATCAGGCTGTGTTGTTGCCGTTGCCGAGGATAACGACAGCAACACCGGGAATAAAAAAGTACTTTCAACGCTTGGGCAGCGGATGCAGAAAAGAATAAGCGTTGATTTCAGGGATACGCCCATTGAGGATGTGATAAGGATAATGGCTGAGCAGTCGGGTGTTGATATTATCAAAAGCCCCAAGGTTACAGGCAACGTAACCGCTACCCTCACAAATGTTCCATTGGACGAGGCATTGAATAATATTCTCGTCTCGCATGGTTACGGCTATATCGCGAGTAATAATATGATAAGAATAGCGCCTCTTGAAGAACTCAGTGAAGCGTCTGAAAGGCTTGTAAGCAGGATTTATAGAATTACTTATGCGAATGTTGCAGAGGTTGAAAAGGCTTTAAATAAATTTATTTCGAAGCGGGGCTCGTTATCTTCCAGCCCAGGCACCAGCGATATAATTGTTACCGACAACGAAAGCAAAATAAAGGCCATTGATACCTTTATGGAAGAAATCGACCGTATAACGCCTCAGATACTGGTTGAGGTAAGAATCTACGACGTAACCGCCACAGAAGGCTTCGATATCGGGGCAGAGTGGTATGCCGGCCGAAATACCCCCGTGACTAACCTTACGCATACAAATGAACTTAAGAAAGTCAATACTCTAACTAACACTGTTGATACTGTAACACCCGCTAACACCGGAAAGATTGATAAGACTGTTACCACGGACACCGACACTGTAACTAAAGACAATCCCAAGAGTTGGCGGGAAGATGCTACCACCGGAGCTCCATTGGCTTATAGAAAGAGTAAGCCCTTTGTAGGCGGCTCGTTTAGTGCGGATACGGGTGGTACCATAAGCCTTGGTCTTCTCGATACGGTTGATATAGATATAGCGCTGAATGTTCTGCGTACCCAGGTTGGCGCCAAGCTTCTTGCTAACCCTCGTATTCTGGTACTTGATAATGAAACTGCCGAGTTCGAAATCATAAGTGAAATTCCCTACACGGAGCAAAGCCAAAGCTCTACCGGTGGCAGTACGATGACATCGACCCAATTTAAAAAAGTCGGCACTAAGCTTAAGGTTACTCCACATGTTACAAGAGAGGGTATGATAAGATTGCAGATTGTCCCGGAATTTGGCGTTGTTTCGGTGAAAGGAACGACACTTGCAAGTGGCTTACAAACTGTGCCCACCGTTGACACCCGTAAAGTTGACACTAAAGCATTGGTAAAAGATGGTCAGACTGTTGTGCTGGGCGGGCTTCGCAAAAGGACAGTTACACAGGATATTAGCAAAATACCGCTGCTCGGCGATATACCACTTCTGGGAAAGTTATTCATGAGTAATACAGAGGAAGAAGTTAAAACCAACGAACTGGTTATTTTCATAACACCGAGGATTGTTGTTGAGCCGACCCTTTCAGCAGGCGAGCTCAAAGGCCTTGCAGCAACCGAATTTAGCGGCCCAAAGGTTACTTATACCGGAGACGAGAAATCCGGGAAATCCGAAAAATAACTCCAGGCGAGTGGCGCCTTGGCTATAGCCTCAACAGAGTTTAAGGGGGCTGGTGTTACTCTCAATGTTAAAGCAACTGTCACTGACGACCAGAAAATCCTGATGGCAATCGAGCCTAAACAAAGCGCTAACACCGGTGAAGAAGGTGCTGGAGACGTTCCCATAATTGACAAAAGAATAACTAAAACCACTCTGCTGATGAACGATGGCCAGGTCGTTGCTATGGGCGGTCCGAGGAGGAAAGAGACAAAAATAATCCAGAATAAGGTACCCCTCCCCTTCTTGGTGATTTACCTCTGATTGGTACAGAATTTCGGCTCGAAGGCGAAGATACAGTTACCAGCGAACCGGTCATTTTCATAACTCCAAAGATTATCGAGAAGCCGGTTCTTGCGGAAATGGACAAGCGACAATTTGAGATAACTGATTTTAATGGTCCGCTGCCTGTTCCTGCCAGAGCTGAAAAACCAAAAGCTAAAAACTAACTGCATTGAACTCCCAACAATACCGACACAGTGCTATGATTAATGACGGGTGGTTAGTGACTTGTTATTTTTTGCATCTATCTTGATTTACTGCGTGCTTCTTTAAACGGTACAGGCGATTCAATCCCAGCCTGTATTTTGTCTGATGGCCGTCCATCGTCTGAAAGCCGTTTGTGTACGAGCAGTTCATCCATCTTGACGGGGTTAGTTGACCAGGCGATTGCCTCTGCCCTGTCTATATACCCCTTGAAATACGTTTCGGCGATGCTATTATCCATAGTCTGCATGCCGAAGCGTCGGCTGGTCTCAATAATATTAGGTATTTCGAAAACCCTATTCTCACGAATACAGTTTCTCACAGCTGAATTGCACAGCAATATTTCCGTGCATGGCACCATACCAGGCTTATCCACTCGATGAAACAGTGTCTGCGAAATAACAGCTTGCAACGTATTGGCCAGCATTGCTCGAATCTGACCCTGTTGGTTCGCAGGATAAATATCTATAATACGCTCAACTGTTTGAGATGCATTGATTGTATGCAGTGTACTGAAGACAAGATGTCCTGTTTCAGCGGCCGTGATTGTGAAACTGATGGTTTCGAGGTCTCTCATTTCGCCAACCATAATAATATTTGGGTCCTGGCGTAATGTATGCCTTAATCCCGACTGGAAATCCGGGCAGTCCGAGCCGATTTCACGCTGTTCTATCATACACATATTGTTCTCCAACATATATTCAATGGGGTCTTCCAGCGTGATTATGCGTTTTTTATATTTTGAGTTTATCAGTCCTATCATTCCAGCCAGCGTAGTGCTCTTGCCTGAGCCGGTATGGCCGGTTACCAGCACCAGCCCCCTCGGTAAATCGGCCAGCTCCTTCACTATCGGAGGAAGATTCAACTCATCCATCGAAGGTACGTGATTGGGAATCACTCTGAATGAGATTGCAGTCGTATTATGCTGATAATGAGCATTGACGCGGAGCCGATGGCCGTTGTTGAGAGTTGTCGGAAAATCAAGGTCTCGTTTTTCCTCAAATTTTTTGAACTTTTCCTGCCCGACCATCTCAAGAACCATTTCCCTCACTTCTGTTTCCTCTTGGGCAGGAATATCCATCTCGATTAATTCCGTATTTTTACGGAGTATCGGCGGCATCCCTGTATTTATATGCACATCGCTTGCCCCAAGTTCTATTGCCTGTGCCAGTATTTTTTTTATATCCGACATAACGCAATCTATTACTATATTGCCCCTGCGGCCTCTTTTGCAATACGACTTGTAAAAACAAACAATTATATCTCGAAGATGCTATATAACTGCCATCGGCATTATTGCTGTGCGACTCAAGCATTTTCCTCGCAAAACACCAAATGTATAGTCCAATAAAGACGTGAAGAAGAAAGAGTTTTATAAACAGCAGGTGTGTTTGTAGCTGTGATATTATCGGCTCATTAGAATCAAACCGGTTTAGATGCTCTGCACAGAATCTCGTTCCAGAATAATACCGGAGAATCGCCAAGTTTTCTCAAATTCCTTGTAACTCATCGACCGTCTGCCTGAAATCGGGTCGGCGATAGTAAGTGTATGGTTTGAAACCCCAAGTATTGCAACGCAATGGTCACGAAGGAACGCATCCTTTACTATAGCTAATATTATACCGGTATTCCGTAACTGGGAAGCTGAATCAAAGTATCTGTACTGACATCTTAATCCGTCGGTGCCATAGCGGTTTTGCAAAGCCTTGTAAAGACACCAGGGAAGTGTCCCTGTAACCGGATTTGTATGAGAAAGTATGGCTATCTCTCCCTCCTCTGCAGGCAGGCCCAGATGCCTTAATGCTGTCACAGCTGCAGCAGGTCCACAAGTGTAATTTTCGCTCTGATGACAGATACCGCTCGAATCTATTTTTGTACTGATATTCGATAGGTGATTTTTGAGTAGAGCTGGAGCAAGAAAAGGCAAAATGGAAAACCAGATTGCAAATACAATCATAAAAACGCAAATTACAAGCTTCTCACTCTTGTGGGGAAGACGTGAGAAAGGCGCGGTTAACCCCATCATAACGGCAAACGACAAGACGGCAAATTTCAGCCTGCTTGCTGCTATCAGGTTAAAAGGCGGCACAAAAAGCAGCGTATTATCTATTCTGGCTATTACCAGTACTGTGATAAGCCCAAGAGGTATAAAATAACCCGCTACCCAGTAGGATTTTCGAAAACCTGAGAATGTTTTTCCGAGGATAATACCCAACAGGGCTACCACGGTAACAGCTATAGTTTCCAGCCATGGGTTCATTTTTTTCTGAACAGCTTTGTACGGGGGAGCCACCCCTCGAAGATGGTACAGAGGAGACCTCCTCTCACATCGTACCAGACTCACTTATGTTTCAGAATACCATATTTAGACCTGAAAGTCAAGAAAATTATGCACTTTTTGCGTCTTTACGGCGATTTGGGATATTTTTGTTTATTTGTTGACCTTAGCATGTTTGCCCACCTCGTAAGGTCTCAAAAGTCGGTCAAACTTGCAACTGTTGTAAAAGAAAGACTTATGGTTGGTATACTTTGTAGAAATTGGTCGAATTTCAACAATATTTTTTTAAATACTCCAATCCGACTTTTGTTGAGCAGGCCGATGAGTTGATTATTGACATTCGCATCGCCGCCGTTGTATAGTACACCGGAAATCGACTGAGGGATTATATGGACCCTGCTATCTTCAAGGCGTACGATATTAGAGGCCTTTATCCGGACCAGATTGATGAGGAGGTCGCCTGGAAAATCGGTTATGCCTCAGCCCGGTTTCTGCGCTCGATGCTGACCGGCTACGAGCGCGGCCAGGCCAATACCCGGGCCCTTTGTGTCGGCCGCGATATGAGAACACACAGCGCATCTTTGGCGGAAGCCCTGATTGAAGGTATAAGAGCCGCCGGAACGAATGTCATTGATATAGGAATGATTGACACTCCGCAGATGTATTTCGCCATCAATCACTTCGGAACCTGCGGCGGCGTCCAGGTAACAGCCTCGCACAACCCCGCCAAGTATAATGGTTTTAAAATCTCCGGCCTTGCCGCAAAGCCCGTCGGTGTTGATACCGGCCTAAAAGACATAGAGCACATCGCTCTTTCCCTGATACACACCAAAGGTAAAGCCGCAGGTTCGGTCGAAAAACGTGATTTGACCGCCGAGTACAAAAATCACGTCCTCAAGTTCTTAAAATCCAGATTGAGACCCCTGAAAATCGCTATCGATGCCTCAAACGGAATGGCAGGTAAACTCATACCGGCTGTTTT
>CAVXEF010000044.1:0-15100 GCA_963760535.1 uncultured Phycisphaerales bacterium | reverse complement strand
TGTGATCCTCTACTTTTTAACGATTTCATGTACAATATGCATAAAGTCACGAATATCAAGAAAGAAGTTGGGATATGCTTTACGGAGTTTGTCAATAGGTCCAGCAGATACAAGAACCGGTTCTATCTTTTTACCTTTAGCAGCTTCTGCTTCAACTCTTGAATAATTCGTCATTGCCTCTTTAAAACTTTCACGATCATAAGGTATAATTTGAATTGTTTGTTTTAACGAGTTCAAAATGATCAAGTGATAAGACCAACTTTTTCCTTTACCCCTGCGCTTCACTATCTCATTAACAGCAACAGAGAAACCGTTCATTTTCTCTAATACATCTAGATTTGCCTCGGCCTTCGCAACAGCCGAAAATGTCTCTGCGCGGGAAAAGTCTTTGAATCGTGGAACAGGATTACTATTTTCCATATATGCAAAAGCTGACGAAGTAATCGCGAAGAAGTCGAGCCATTCTTTGTTACCCTGACGGGATTTTAATGCTTGTCCGAGAAATGTGCCCATGGTTTCTACGGCGGTCGCCCAAGTGTGCTGTAGTCTTGTGCGTATTTGTAGTTCTAGTCTTAATCCGTCATAAGCGGGATTCCGCTTGTTTTTATACTTGTAAATCAAATGTAGACTTCTATAGCCATCTTCACTCCTCGGTTTGTAAATATAGTCCTTCTCAAGAATAAGTTTATGTTTAAATTGAGCATTGTCTCGGTACGCATTCGCGAGCTTGTAAACGTCAACAACTGATCCTAAAACTGCGCGAAGACCACCGATGTCTTGCATGGTCGTAAGTTGCATCGTAGGATATCGTTTTAGCTTGTCAATAATAGTTGGCATTCGTTTAAGACGCTGGGCGACAATAGTATCTGAGTAACCCCTAATCTTAACTCGTAGAGTGGAATTAAAAGTATTGATAGGATATGCATGGCAAGCACGCCAGCTATTAGCTAAATCTAGTGCCCAATCAAGTTCTTCATCGCTTGGATTGTCTTTCACTAGGATTTGCCCTGCCTTATTGATTTTATTCTTAGACTCTTTGGGTACTGGTGAGAAGGCCATGTCTACAACCCTTATCTTTTGAGAATGACAAGGATATGTTTTTCATTCATATTACTATTTCAAAACGCAACCCAACATAATATTATACAACACTCATCGTATCCCGCTAATTTATGAAAAAGCAACAGCCAGTATAAGAAGTTCCCGATGCTTGTTCAATACTTGTCCAATCTCTTGCGTTTGGACGAATTACGTCCTTTCGTCCCTTCTGGCCATATTTTTTCGACTAAATACTATTCACTACCCCGATGCTCTTCATCGGGACTAACGACCATCCACCATAACCACAACCAGCCCAATTGTCCTAACTGTACGGGTAATGTTTTTCCTAGTCATCTTTGGGGGTTTTGGTACGCGGCAGAGTTATAATATGTGTATGCATATTCTCCCTAAAGAACCAATAATTTTTAGTATCTATTTTTTGTAGTTCTGTCAGACATTCTATAATGCTCTCTTCGACTTCAGATACAGTGATTTTTCTATTTTTATTTTCAATTTTCTTTATTTCATCATAAGTATCAGGTACTGCTTTAGATTTGCTATGTACTATGGCATTTCTTTCTTTAACCAGTTTTACTAATAGCTTCAAAGCTTTTGGGCTAATTCCTACATTAGTATCATTAACAAGTTTTGGAATTGTCAGCCATTTTGCCGGTAAATTCATATTTTCCAAATATGTCTCAATATATTTTTTACTAAAATTAGTGGCGGCATAATCCCATATAACACATTCTAAGTACATAGCGGCAAAAGTAATAATTATAAGTTCATTATGTTTCATTCTGCGTTCTATTTCCTGGTGTTTTATATACCAATTCAACGTAGTTGTTCCATTTTTTTTGCAGGTTTCAAATAATACTTCAGTTTCTTTTTCATCTGCATGATACTGTTTAGTAGCGTTTTTGAAGATGGTAAAGTAATCACCACCATTGAAATTAAGTCTTGGGTACAACTTTTTAGTAGCATCTACATACTCTTGTTGCTCAAACCTCTTGAGAGTGCCGTTTGGTGTGGTTTTTTTTGCTGCCATTCTTGTTCTCCCTTGGAAAGTTTAGTTTGCTGACTCATGTGCATTTGCGTCTAAGAATGATTATACAATCTGTATAAAACGGGAGACGCTATTCCGTCGCTTCCGCCTTCGCTTTCGCTTCCTCCTTCGCTATCGCTACGGAGGACAGGACGACGGACAGGTTCGCTACGGCGGACAAGCGTATATCGTATGTCGTGGCTCGACGACAGACGACGGACGACAGAAGACGGAAGACAGACGTTCTTAGTTTTCGACTTTCGCCAGTTCATACAATCCGTGGCCGCTGTCGCGTAGTTTGCCCTGCCGGCACAATTCCTCCCAGACCTCGCGCGAAAACTGGCTGGGTGGCTGTATCGCAAAAACGCCCGTAGAGCCGCCCGAAAACGGCCCTCGTCCAAGCTGCGAATCGTCATCCAGGGCAGTGAGTTTGAGCCGCTTCTTGAATGCTTTCATCGCGCTCTTGAGCACCTCCGGCGTTATGCCCCCGCTTGCCTGCCCCGGCGTAGCATTGGCGAAGTCGGGTCCTTGTTGCTGGTGTTCTGTCATATTATCTGCCTCCGCATTTTTGCCTACTATTTTCTGATTTATAGCCGCCTACCGGTTCGCCGAGGGCTTCTACCAATGGCACAAGTACCTATGGCACAGGTTGCTCAGATTTCACCGGAACGCCCAAGCTTCAGGCGCGGCCTTTAGGCCGTCTGCTCCATGGTTTTGTTGGAACTAGCTACTTGATGAAGTAACCAGAAACTCTCCAACTGCCGTCCTTGTCCAACATTGGCGTGACGGTTTCGGTCGCAGACCCTTTGTTCTTGAACGAGGTTGTGAATTGGATTACCACGTATTGGCCATCTGGTGCGCCAGGGACGGAAGTTGTGTATTGCTTGGACTTGACCACTCTGGACATCTGTGCGCCTAAGGGAACTCTGACAGCTTTCATTGCTTGCTCCCATTTGTCCTTAGAAATCGCATTCCTGAAATACTCGGCACCTTGTTCCCAACTCTCGCTGTACTGTCCACCATCAACAAGACTTAGCCACTTTTGTGCTGCATCAATGGCAGCCTGTTCAGCGGCAGGGTTACTTTCAGGAGTCTTAGAACATCCTGAGACACTCAAGAGCACACCAACTATACAGAGACATAACTTAAACCTCATTTTAGATTCTCCTTTTCTTATCCAATTAATTATTATACAGTCTGCATAAAACGGGAAACGCTATTCGTCGCTCGTATATCGTATGTAGTATGTAGTATATCGTATATCGTATGTAGTATGTCGTAACTTGCGTTTTGTATCCGGTCTCTTGCGCGGCGCTGAGCGGTTGCCGGTCCCGAGATGATTCAACAGAGTTTCAGCTTAGGTAATCGCGGTTGATACGCCAGCCTACGTAAACTCCAACAATGCTGCCGATGCTGCTAAGCAGGAAGCCGGTCATAAATCCAAATCTGGCTCCTATCCACCATCCAATCCAACCAAAGACTGTTATGCCAATGAAGATACAAAGACTGTTCATATCTTATCCGACTCGAATGACCTCGAACAATATTATACGGTTTTATACGCCTCCGGCGTACTGTATAGAACGGGAAACACTATTCGTCGCTCGTATTTTTACCGCTTACTTACCCGACTTCGCCAAGGCTACGACGGGCGAGCGTGCGCGGCTCTGAATACTGACCGGTCGCTTACGCTCGCGGCTCTTAATACCGACCGGTCGCTTACCCGACTTCGCCAAGGCTACGACGGGCGAGCGTGCGCGGCTCTGAATACTGACCGGTCGCTTACGCTCGCGGCTCTTAATACCGACCGGTCGCTTACGCTCGCGGCTCTGTGCTGTTTATGGGGCCAGGCCCGCTCTCTTTAATCTCTTGGCAAGCCGTTTTTCTTTTAACGTTTTTTGTGGTTTCTTCTTTACATCTTTTTTGGTATCGCGACTTTTGCCCATACAATATCCTTTCCTGACGACCTCATATTCTATAGTTTCCCGGCCTACTTCCCTGCTGTCGCGTAATTACTCTTTCAGCAATAGCGGCTGTCAGTAGCGACCTCCGCCGCCATAATCACGGTTGCCTCCGCCACCGCTACCACCATAACCACGATTGCCTCCGCCGCCACCACCATAACCGCCTCGCCCTCCTCTACCGCCACCACCACCGCGGTCGGTCTTAGGCTTTGCCTCGTTGACAGTCATAGCCCGTCCCTTCATGTCTTTTCCGTTCAGTGCATTGATAGCTTTTTCTGCTTCCTCTTTAGATGGCATTTCAATGAATCCGAAGCCCTTTGATTTGCCGCTGAACTTATCCATTATCAGGCGGACCTCAGTGACCTGGCCGAACGGCGCAAAAAGCCCTTTTAAGTCGTCTTCGGTGACGTCAAACAATAGATTCCCTACATAAATGTTCATTTTGTTTACTCCCTTTCTTTTGAGAAAACTCCTGCCGGATTTGCCGGCTTTCAATTAATAGCCGCCACAGTGCGGATATTTTCTATGATATTATCCGGTCTGCTCAAAATAAGCAAGTGTAAATTAGAGGGTAACTCGCGAGCAGGAGATTAGAGGATTAGTTAATTAGAGAATTAGTGATTAGTGAGTTGAATTTAGAAAATGGCTGAGAAAAATCGTTTTTGACGTGTGCCCCGCAATTCCCGTTAACCAATCCAGCGGTAAATTGCCACAGCCTCATTGCTCACTCTTACGTCACCAATTTGAAGGTTCCGCCCCAGAAGGTACTGAACGTCTACGCACTCAGACCAGTCGCTGAGGCAGTGCGTTATTGCGCTATCGGGGCGGTAATATTCTCCACCGCCTTCGCCGTACCCTCTGCCGTCTCTTTTTTCCAACCCTTCTAAAATCCCCGGACACACTTCTCTTAACCGATTTAGAATCTGGTCACAGAGCCAATAGCAATTCGGACTTTCCTGCAGGATTTGCCCCAAGGCACCGCGTAACTCCTCAAATCTCGGCATCTTTCTCTCCCACAACAGATATCAACACACCAAAACCATCCTGCCTGCCAAGTCCAAACAGACAGGCAGCCTACCTTACACTTTCAAACTAAAAACCCGGTGAAAGCCCCCTCCTTTTTAAAGATATCTATCTTTTATTTTCGTTCCAACGAACACAACCAAAATCACAACAGCTACACCAATAACTATCCAAGCCAACGTGCTCATTAAAAGCATATTAAGCCTCCTTTCTCTGGCTTTCCCCTTTGGCCAGATAAAATAGCGGAAAAGAAAGCAAAAGTCAAAGCCTCATAAGATAATCCCTCACTATCTCACGTGGCAAGTCATCTCGTCGAGACCTCCCAAGCACAACTGCGACCAGGTTTCCATCGTATCGCGGATTTGGTGCAGGTCGGCGACTGTCTGAAAGGTCATCTGGGTAATCATCTGCTCACGCCTATCAACCTTCGGGGCGTCCAGAAGCCAATAGTGGACTATTCCGAGATGAACACTTCCAACCTCGTTGGATTCATCGTTGAGCAGGGCGACAATGCGGTCGGTGTGTGTGGTTTCGACAGATACTTCCTCCGCGACCTCGCGTTCAACAGCGGAAAGGTAGGCCTGGTAAAAATTATCGTTGAATAAGGGCATATCATCGCGGGGATTTATGTGGCCTCCTATGCCGATAGACCGCAGTCCAACCAGCCGGGTTTCACCGGCTCGCCTTCCCCTGATGTAACTGAGATACCTGCCGTCGTGGGCCATTATTACGTAGGGAATGAGCTGTTTATAAGAGGGGTCTTTTTCGGCTTTCGGCCTTGGTATGAAGCGAGGGACGCCGGGGGCGAAGATTTTGTCGAGGTAGCGGTCGACGTCGAATGCGAGGCCATTAAACAGGCCTACCTGCTCAAAGACTTTTCGCTCGATAACAAGGACCTGTTCTTCCTTACTCTTCATCTGATGCGTTATTCTTGGTCGGTATGATAAAGTGCTCAGGGACGGGGAACTGCGAACACAAAAGCAAGACTTCCTTTCCGACTTCCTCAATCACCGATTCGTTATCGATATTTTCAACGACCCTATTTATAAGGTCGGCGATGATGCAAGCCTGGTCTTGCTTCATTCCGCGAGTAGTAATGGCGGGCGTTCCGATGCGCAAGCCGCTGGGATTAGCCGGCGGAGAGGGGTCGTAAGGTATCGCGTTGTAATTGGTTTCGATTCGAGCTCTATCGAGCGCTTTTGCGAGTTTTTTGCCGCCGATGTTTTTGTTTCGCAGGTCGATGAGCATTAAATGATTGTCGGTTCCGCCGGTGATGAGCTTAAAGCCGTGCTCGAGCAATCTTTCGGCGAGTGCCTTTGCGTTTTTGACGATTTGCTTTGCATAGGCGACGAACTCCGGCGTATTGGCCTCGGCCAGCGCGACGGCTATGGCGGTCAGTGTGTGCATGTGCGGGCCGCCCTGCAGGCCGGGGAAGACAGCTTTGTCAACCTTGTCGGCGTGCTCTTTTTTACAGAGGAGCATACCGCCGCGAGGGCCTCGCAGGGTCTTGTGGGTCGTGGTTGAAACGATGTCGGCGTAAGGGACGGGGCTTTTGTGTATGCCTGCGACGACAAGACCTGCGATGTGGGCGATGTCGCTGACGTGATATGCGCCGACGTCTTTGGCTATTTTGCCGAATATCTCGAAGTCGATTTCTCTCGGATATGCGGTGGCGCCGGAGATGATTATCTTCGGCCGATGCTTTTTGGCGAGGTCAGCAATCTGGTCATAGTCCAGTCTGCCGGTTTTTTGGTTTAAGTGGTAAGGGATGGAGTTGAAGAACCTGCTTGTGAAGGAGACTTTCCAGCCGTGAGTGAAATGGCCGCCTTCGGGAAGCGCCATTCCCATAATGGTATCGCCTGGATTTATCAGGGCTGCGTAGGCGGCGAGGTTAGCGACGGAGCCGGAGTAAGACTGAACATTGGCGTGTTCGGCCTTGAATACTTTTTTTGCGCGCTGCTGAGCTATTCTTTCGATGAGGTCTGTAACCTGCTGGCCTTCATAGTACCTTTTGCCGGGATAACCTTCGGAGTATTTGTTCGTCAGGCAGCTTCCGCTGGCGAGCATCACGGCTTTGGAGACATAGTTTTCCGAGGGGATAAGGCGAATGCAGGCGCTCTGGCGGGCCTTTTCCTGTCTTATAAGCTCGTAAATTTGCGGGTCATAAAGTTCAAGTGCCGATGTCATATTCAGGTCCTCCATAAAAAGTTCTGGGCCGGCGTCAATATATAACACAGAGAGGGTATGTACAAGTTTTATTCGTTGACAAAATTGGGGGAAAGCTTAAGATAAATGGTTTAAGGTTTGCGGAACAAGCCCACCTAGGCGGGCAAGCCCAAACGGTTAAAGCGTATGGCGCAGGAAAACGGCGAACAAAAGTCAGCGAAGGCGGCGGCCTTTTTTGCGAGTGCCGATGAGGCGGCTGAGAAGAACAATTTCGATTACGCTATCGATATGTACCTTGAGGGTCTGCGATACGAGCCGGACGCACTGGAAGAAGGGCATATAAAACTCCGCGAAATGGCTCTTATACGGCAGGAAAAAGGCGGCAAAAAGCCGACGATGATGGAAAAAATAAAGCGAAGGGGTGGCAAAACCGCCCTCGAACAGATGCTCAATGCTGAGTACCTTTTCGCGAAGGACCCCGGGCATCTGCCTTTTGCGGAGGCGATACTAAAAGCTGCGACGGCAGGCGGTTACGAAAAAACGATTAGGTGGATTGCGGATTTGGTTTTCCAGGCAAATAATGCTTTGGCGAAGCCGTCTGTTTCAACATACGTGCTGTTAAAAGATTCATACGCGTCAATCGGGCAGTTCGACCGAGCTGTGGCGGCGTGCCAGCGAGCAGCCAAGCTCCGGCCGGAAGACGGAGAATTGGCGGATGAATATAAAAGACTGTCGGCGGAACTGACCCTTGCACGAGGCCATTACGAACAGGAAGGAGATTTCAGACAATCTATCAAGAATCGCCAGGCACAGGAGAAACTTCACGCCCAGCAGGGGGTCGTCAAGACGGAGGATTACCGCCTTTCGGCGGTGGAAGAGGCCCGTGCGAAACTGGCGCAGAACTCGAATCTGCCGGGAAATATATTTGGCTTGGCTCAGGTTCTGTCAGAATTGGAAAGCGATGAGGCCGAGAATGAGGCGATAGAACTGCTGGAAGATGCATACGAGAGAAAAAGCGATTTTAGTTTCAAACGGCGGGCAGGCCAGATAAAAATAAAACAGCTCAATCGCAAATTGAGAAAAGCAAAAGCCGCTGTGGAAGCCAATCCCGGGGATTCGCAGGCGAAAACAAAAGCTGCTGAGTTGTCGGCGGAATTGGAGAGATTTGAACTGGGGCATTACCGCTTATGCGTAGAGAACTATCCGACAGACCTGCAGGTGAAATATGAATACGGTGTGCGACTGATTCGAAGCAAGAAGTATGACGATGCGATACCTCTGTTCCAGGAGGCGCAAAAAGACCCACGGCGCAAGATTGCAGCGATGAACAAAATAGGCCTGTGCTTTTTTATGAAGGGCTGGTACGCGGATGCGATTGATATTTTCAACCGGGCGATAGAGGCGTACGAGATAAAAGATGATAATGTGGCCAAGGAGCTGCGGTATAATCTCGGACGGGCATACGAGGAACAAAATGAGACTGAAAAGGCGCTGGAAATCTATCGCAAGATTGCTCAACTTGATTTTGCATATAAGGACGTTAGTCAGCGGGTTGATAAATTGAGAGGCAAGAATGCTTAGCCTATCGGAGGACAGGAATTTTATCGGCATTCGCAAATAAAGTTACAAGATTTTTAGGAGATTGCAGTGGCACATTCGCTGTCGGCAAAGAAAAGAGTGAGGCAAACGGAACGGAAAAAGAGGATTAATCGCGCTCGCAAGAGCCGAATAAAGACGCAAATCAAACGTTTTGAGAAGGCACTGGCAGGAGGCGAAGTGGAAACGGCGAGCGAGCAATATCGGCTTATTGTTGAGAAGCTGGATAAGGTTGCCGGTGCCGGCACAATGCATAAAAATACAGCAGCACGAAAGAAATCACGCCTTGCAAAGAAACTTAAAAACCTCAAGGCAAAAAAGGCATAGTACTGTAAGATTAAAGCGTGTAATCCGCCGCAGGCGGACAAGTCTGAATCTGGTTGATTCGAGGATTTGTCCTGAAGGTTTGCGCTTTGAGTTTTGTGTTTTTCTGATGCTACTCTGCGAAGCAGCACTTCGCTACGTAGCACGAGCCGCCAATGGATTCGACAAGCTCACCATAAATGCCTGAAATTTTCAAAAAGCGAATAATCAAATTTCTGAAGAGCGGTGATTACGAGCCGCTTAAACTGGCACAGCTTGCCGGGGCAGTGGGTGTAAGTAACGAAGATTATCCTCAGTTTAAGCTTGCGTTCGACCAATTGCGGCAGGCGGGGCACGTCGTCGTAGGGTCGGGTAATTTAGTCAGCTTAGCGCCAATCAGCAATAAAATTACAGGCACGTTCAGGGCAAATCCAAGGGGGTTCGGCTTTGTTGTACCACTTGAGCCAAGCTCACACGGCGATTTGTTCGTACCGCCCGGGGAGAATGGTGGTGCAATGACGGGGGACATTGTTGCTGTCAAAGTCCTCAAAAAGGGTAAAGCAGCCGGTCGGATGCGATACAGCGGACAAGTAACGGAAATTCTGCAGCGAGCACAAAACAGATTTGTCGGAACATTACAAAAAACAAATGAGGGATGGGTCGTTCAGCCGGATGGGGTGAGCTTTTTCGAGCTGATTGCTGTTGACGACGTCCGTGCGAAGAACGCCAGACATAAAGATAAGGTTGTTGTCGAAATACTTTCCTATCCGACAGAAAGATATATAGCCCGCGGCGTAATCACAGAAGTGTTGGGCAGAGGGGGACAATATGAAAGTGAGATACAATCGATAATTCGTCAGTATCATTTTCCTGTTGAATTTGACGAGGATAGTATCGAGCAGGCGCATCAGGCAGCGGCTGAGTTTAGTCCGGAGGCGGTCGGCGGTCGAGAGGATATTACCGAAAAGGTTGTTGTTACCATCGACCCGCCTGATGCCAAGGACTTCGATGATGCGATAAGTCTGGAGAAAGACTCCGATGGTAACTGGGAGCTGGGAGTTCATATTGCGGATGTGAGTCATTTCGTAGCGGCTGATTCGCCGCTGGATGCAGAGGCGAAGACCCGCGGAAACAGCGTTTATCTGCCGGGCAGGACAATACCGATGCTGCCGGAAATTTTAAGTAACGGGATATGCTCTTTGCAGCCGGAGCAAAAGCGATTCGTTAAAAGCGTGTACACTACCTATGACGATGATGGAAATGTTTTGTCTCGGCGTTTTGCAAATTCGATGATGTGTTCGACACAGCGTCTGACCTATCAGCAGGTTGATAAGGTTTTGAAGGGGCATACCAAGGGTGTTAAGCCGCAGGTCATTGGGCTGTTGAAGGATATGGAGACACTGAGCCGGGCGATTGAAAAGCGACGAATGGAGGATGGAATGCTACATCTGGATTTACCGGAGACGGAATTGGTAATGGATAAATCGGGACGAGTCGTGGATGCTCATCCGGCTGACAACAGTTATCCACATACGATTATCGAGATGTTTATGGTCGCGACCAATGAGGCCATTGCCGGTCTTTTGGACAGACTCGGTGTGCCATTTATGCGGCGGATACATCCGGAGCCGGACAGCTTGAGTATGAAGAATCTATCGATGCTTGTCCGGGCGTTCGGGTATGGTCTTGTGAAAGATGCGGACCGGCGGGCGATACAGGAGCTATTAGCAGCCGTTAAAGGCGCTGATTGCGAATTTGCGGTGAATTTAGCGGTGCTGCGAAGCCTGGAAAGGGCGGAGTATTCGCCACTAAATATCGGGCACTTCGCACTTGCTTCAAACTGCTATTGTCATTTTACCAGCCCGATTAGGCGATACGCGGATTTGCTCGTTCATCGCCTTCTGGAGGGCTATCTGCAAAAGCGTTTGGATTCGGCAGGCTCACCACGAGTGGATTCAGCGGAGCAGCATCTTGACTTAACTGCGATTGGAAAACACATCAGTTTTACCGAAGAACGAGCTGAGGACGCCGAGGAGGAACTCAAAACCGTTTTGATACTGCAGATGTTGGAAAAGCATATCGGCGATGAATTAGATTGTGTTGTCAGCGGCCTTACGAACTCCGGTGTGTTCGTACAGTCGCGCAAATTCGGAATCGAAGGCTTTATCCGGATGGCTGACCTTGGGCCGGACGTCTGGAAGTACAACCAGAAAAGTCAGTGCGTCGTCGGTCAGCGCAGCGGGTGCAGTATTTATCTGGGTCGAGCTGTGAAAGTGCAGATAATCTCAGTCAATGTTGCAGCTCGTCAGTTGAATGTGGCTCCCGTCGAGCCGCTTGTTGATTTGTCTGTTCGAGGCAAGAAAGGCAAAGCAGCAAAAAAATCCAAAAAAGCAAAACACAGGGGAAATTCCGGATGAAGCCAATGATAAAGACAATCATAAAGAAAACCATCGGGGTAATACTGATTGTCCTGGGTCTTGCGGCTCTGGTTACCCCCTTTACTCCAGGCTCGTGGCTTGCATTGATAGGACTTGAGATGGTGGGTTTTGGTTTTTTGCTTGAAAACAGAATAGGCCGCGCGATAAAGAACAGGTACAAGAATAGCTTTGAGAGATTTAAAAGAAAGGCCAAACAAATATTGCATCGCAAGCAGCCGTCGTCATAAAAGGAGCAGCTGGAATAGATACCCCCACTGTGGCAGATAAGCTGCGATTACTCATAACCATACTTTTTAATAAACCATTTCTTTCCTATCTGGACTGAAAAAAGGTAAGTTGCAACTATAAGGAAGAGGGCTATAAAATATGTTAGTGGCGGAGTTACAAATCCAAAAAATTTACCTAATGGAGTAAATGGTATTATCAATCCTATTGTTACGATGTAAATTGAGGTAAACATTAAAAACTGGCTCGGCTTACTTTCAATAAAAGGGATTTTGCCGGTGCGAATTATATGTATGACCAGTGTCTGGGTACAAAGAGATTCCAGGAACCAGCATGTATTAAAGAGAGGCTGGGAAGCGTGAAAAACAAATAACAACACTCCAAAGGTTACAAAATCAAATATGGAACTGATGGGGCCGATAAAAATCATAAACTTTTTGATGTACTGTACATTCCAGGGCCTCGACTTTAGAAGATATTCTTCATCTACTTCATCTGAAGGGATGGCCACCTGTGACAAGTCATAAAGAAAGTTATTCAATAGTATCTGGATGGGCAACATAGGCAAAAACGGCAAAAATATACTTGCACCGGTCATACTAAACATATTGCCGAAATTTGAGCTTGACCCCATCTTGATGTATTTAAGGATATTGCCGAAGGTCCTTCTGCCCTCTATAACACCATCTTTAAGCACCATAAGGCTTTTCTTGAGTAAGAATTATGTCTGCGGATTCCTTAGCGATATCGACGGCGTTATTTACAGAAATTCCCACATCCGAAGCTTTCAAAGCAGGTGCGTCGTTTATGCCGTCCCCTAAATAACCCACAATATGCTTATTTTTATGTAAGGCATGAATTATTCTTTCTTTTTGCAAGGGCAAAAGTCTCGCAAAGACAGAGGTGGTTTTTACCAATTCCTTGAGTTCTTCATCAGTTATCTTTTCAATTTGCTCACCGGTAATTAATCCTTTGGCGTCAAGGCCGACTTCGCTGCATATTTTTTTTGTCACCAATTCGTTGTCGCCGGTTAAAACTTTGAATTCTATTCCGAGACTTCTTAATGCTTCGATAGTTTTTTTTGCTGTTGGCTTGGGCGGGTCCAGAAAGGCAACATATCCTTTCAGAATCAGGTTTTGCTCGTCATCTTTTGAATATACACTTTTTTTATTTTCAACATTCTTGTACGCAATAGCAAGAACTCTAAAACCATCTGCGCTCAGGTTGTCATATTCTTCTTTTAAATCCGTGAGTATCAAATCCTCCATATCTAATATTTCGCCGTCCAACTCAAATTTTGTGCATCTTTTGAAAATTTCTTCCGGCGCGCCCTTGGCAACAATGGTATGCTTACCATCCATCTCGATTACTACCGACATTATCTTTCTGGAAAAATCAAAAGGAACCTCATCGACCTTTTTATACTGCTTTACTAACAATTTCTTATATTTCAAGATGGCTCTATCCAATATATTTCTAAGGCCTGTCTGGTAAAAACTGTTGATATAAGCAAACCTTAAAACATCCTCATCCTCTTTCATTACTACATCACAGTGTTTTTCCAGAACAATCCTGTCCAAAGTAAGGGTCCCTGTTTTATCAGTGCAAAGCACATCCATTGCGCCAAAGTTCTGTATAGAATTCAAACGTTTCACTATGACCTGTTTTTTGGACATTGCTATCGCGCCTTTGGAAAGATTTATTGCCACCAGCATTGGAAGCATCTCGGGGGTAAGGCCTACGGCCACCGCCAAGGAAAAAAGAAGCGCTTCAATGAAATTACCTTTCAGCAAAGCATTTGTACCGAAGATAACGACCACCAAAAGAAACATAAAGCGAATCATAAGCCAAGTAAACTTACGTATCCCTTTATCAAAGCCCGTTTCTACCACCATGGTGGCAAGCCTGCGGGAAAGTTCGCCAAACTGAGTGGCAATACCTGTCTTTACAACCACCCCCAGTCCCGTACCGCTCACTACACTCGACCCCATAAAAGCAATGTTAGTCAACTCAGATATAGCTTTACTTTTAGGATGTATTGGCTCGGTAATTTTTTCTATAGGAAACGATTCTCCGGTTAATGATGCCTGATTGACAAACAAATCTTTGCAGGATATTATGCGTAAATCTGCCGGTATCATATCTCCGGCAAACAAATCTACGATGTCTCCAGGCACTATTTCCCTGATTTTTACTTCTTTAGCTTTACCGTTGCGATAAACAGTGGCTGTGGCACGCACCATTTCGCTGAGTTTCTCCGCTTCTTTGCCGGCACGATATTCCTGTATAAAGGAAAGAAACACACTCATAGCCGCCATTAATATGACCAAGGCCGCACTGATATTTTCGCCAAAGAACAGGGAAAACCCTGCTATAATCAAAAGCACAATTACCAAGGGATTGGTAAACTTTGAAAGAATTTGGAAAAGAATAGTCCTTTTCTTTTTTCTGGCAGGCTCATTGTAGCCATATTCTTCGAGGCGTCTTTGGGCTTCTGCTTCAGAAAGACCAATGGCAGAGGTATTCAACCTTTCAAGGACAATCTCCACACGAGTAGTTACATAGTCAAAATCTGTCATTTGGGGTTTTTGACTACCTGATATTCCAAATTTATTATTTTTTGCTTCAAGCATATAATTCTTCTTCCACACCTGATATTGCACAGTGTGTGTCTTAAGGAAAAATGGAATAAAATCGGCTTTGAATCAGGAGACGACTTTAGTTCCAGCTGCCCTTATTTTACTATTATACTTTTTCCTTTCAAGGATAGTTTCGCGTGATTCGGATTTTTGTATTTTATTTTTCTTTCCCTTTTCTTGTGCGTTTTGCTTCCTTGACATTTTACCACAATTCTGCGATATTTGTTTTTTGAATAGCTGATTACTAACGACTGGAGAAAAGGATGAAAGCATCGCAGATGCAAAAAGGGCAGGTCATTACCATCAACGGTAAGCTATATACAATCCTTGACTTTGAGCATGTCCACCTCGGCGGAAGAGGCGGGGCGGTTTATCAGACAAAACTAAAAAGTTTAGCCGACGGCTTAATTCAAAATGTTCGTCTGCGCTCAGAAGAGAGGGTTGAAGAGGTAGAAATAGATAAGCGCATATACGAATACCTTTATTCGACAGGCCGTGAGCATATTCTGATGGATATGACAACCTACGAGCAGGTTACTCTCGATAACAATTTATTCGGCGATGGGGCTAAGTATCTAAAACCAAATACACAGCTTGACGTATCGATGTATAAGGGCAAACCCATTATTGTGAATCTGCCAGATACCGTGGACCTGGAGG
>CAVXEF010000043.1:0-31299 GCA_963760535.1 uncultured Phycisphaerales bacterium | reverse complement strand
CCAGGCAAACCTATATATTCGCACAGCCTATCTTCAAATTCTTTTACTCTTTCTCCTTGCGTTACCCATCCGCTTTTAATTACTTTTTCTATTGCTGTCGCTTCTGCTTGATCAAGTGTGGGTACATTGTGAGGAATTTTTTTCATTGAAATGTTTTTATTTTTTCGATATCCGGAAGGTGCCCCGTAATTCATATTTTTCCTTAAGCTCTTTAACGGGTATATCCCAGCCTTTCTCGTTAATCAACGGCTTAATAACGGCTTCATATTCCCTGTCGTAGTGAATATTGCCTTTAATTTCCTGTTTTTTACATTTTACTTTTCCTGTTCTTATATTATTCCAATTTTCCTTAAAAAGGTTTTGAATTTCTTGATGAAGTTTTTCATAAGACGTCCCTAAAGTTTCCTTTTCTTCATCGAAAAAAACCTCTTTTTGAACTATTATATCCCCTGTATCTATCCCCCCGTCCATCCAGATAATACTAACTCCTTTAGGTGTATCTTCCAAAAAGCTCCAGATATTCGGATATGTCCCCTTGTTCCAAGGCAAATAAGATATATGAAGATTTATAATTTTTCCTCCAACAAAATCTGTAATTTTTTGGGGGATTATATAATGATAATTGTAGACTATAATAAAATCCGGACTTATTGTTTTAACATAACCAATATCAATTTTATTTTTTTCATAGATAAGGTCTTCTCCGCTGGAAATGAGCCATTTTGATAAGTTTTCGGCGACATTGTTTCCCAAAAATAGTATTTTCATTTTTCTGCCACAAAATCAAACAGATGTAGTTGACATCATATAGTTCAGAAGTCTTCTGGCCCCTTGACCATCTATGGCTTTTCTGCCTATCATCGATATCTGCGTCTTATACATTTAGCCACCAGATACGTTAGAGAGCTATTTAATTCTTCTTCGAGATTTTTATCATTATGGAAGCCGATGTGCTGCAGGAAACCTAATTTTCTAAACCCTTCAATGTTTTGTAATTGGTTTTGTGCGACGCAAACACCTATTGTAGGAAGTCCCACGCGTGCAAGCTCGTATAATGTTTGTCCGCAAGCCGATATTGCGACGTCGGATTCGAACATAACCTTCTTCATTTCAGCAGCATCGGGATAATATATCAACTCGGTATTGTTATCTTCGAATTTTTCAATTTCTATTATATTTCTGAAATCTTTTCCTATGATAACCTTTTTGAGCAACTCGGGGTAAGTGCTGTTCAACAGCTTCAAAACTTTGGGCGTAAGGTTGCATACGTCCGTGCCGCCAAATGTTATCATCGTGATTTCAAGATTATCACGTATCGGTTTTTCAGGTACGTCCCAAAACTCCTGTCTAACAGGTGTATACTGAGTGCCCAGAAGATAGGTCACACCCTTTCTTTTAGGGTATGGCATCTGTTCGGCGAAGACCGCTCCATTTACAACGAAGCCTTTTGGATACTCAATTCTTATGTCGTCATCGAAATAAACGGCTGTCCCGACAACATTTGAAATCTTTTCATATAAGTCATAATCTGCAAGGTAAGAATCTATAAACGCCATATCCGCGTTTCTTACGATAGCAAAAAGCGTTTTTTGATTATTGAGCCAATCAAAAACCTTGCAGTTCTTGTCTTTTAACTGCTCCTCAACAGTTTCATCGCCGTTGACGATAAGCTGCGGTTGTATTCCGACTTCTTCAAAGGCCTGATATATAGATGTACACCTTGTAATATGTCCAAGACCTATATTTTTGCCGCCTTCGGCAATTATGAATATCTTCATATTTATCAAGTCAATCTCTGAAATCCGGCATGACAAATGGGACCTTTTAAATGCTTCTCAGGATGTCCTTTTTCGATTGCCTTAGATATGAAACCAAATACCTCATCCACTGCTGCTAAGTATTTATCGATATGCTCTTGCCTGTGAGCGTAGGATGCATAAAACTCGGTTGTAGCCAAGTATCCTTTTTCAAGCATTAACTGGGTAAAAAGAGTTTTTAAAACCATTGGGTTTTCATATTCAAATGAAAAGTGACTTAAAGGATAGATGCCGGAAACCGTTATGCTCAAACGATGTTTCTGGGCCAAACTTTTCCAGCCCCCCTGAACCTCCCTGCCTGCTTTCATAAGGTGCTTCGGAACCTGATGCTCTTTCAGTTTTTTTATCGTGGCCAATGCCGCCACAGGGCCTATTCTCTCCGTCCAGTATGTACTACTGATAAAAGTATCCTGAGCCACATCCATTACCTCAGCCCTGCCTATAACAGCAGCCATTGGATAACCGTTACTAATAGCCTTTGCGAATACCACAATATCCGGCTCAACACCAATTTCCAGATGTGCCCCACCTACGTTTAGCCTCCAACCAGAGGTGATCTCATCAAAGATCAGGACTGATACCGAGATTTGCAGTTGTTCGCCTGATGGTTTCCAAAAAACCTTTCTCAGGATAACGGTTTCGTAATTGGCTCCATAATGACTGCCGAAACCTTGCTTTTATACTTGTCCACCAACGATAAAAACTCTTTCGTATCATTATAATTGAACGGAATTGCCGTACCCTTTAAACCTCTTGGAACCCCTTTTGGTTGCAAACCAAACAGAAGGTGTCCATCCAAAGCTTCATCATCTGCTAAATTCGCCGAGAGGTACCAATCGTGCCAACCATGATAGCCGCAAAATAAAATTAAATCTTTTCCTGTCTCAGCTCTCGCGATTCTTACCGCGATAGCCATTGCTTCTCCGCCGGTTCGGGCGTATCTCACCATTTTTGCCCAGGGATGAATTTCACACAGAACCTCAGCGAGCTGTATCTCCTCTGGACAATTCAAAGTAGTCATAGAACCTTTGTCTATGGCCATTTTTACCGCATTATCAACATCTTCATCAGCATATCCCAATATGCATGCGCCGACCCCCATAGAACTCATATCAATATAACTATTACCGTCCAAGTCCCATATCTCACACCCTCTTGCCTTTTCGTAATAAGCAGGCCAGTACCCCGGTAAAAACATCTCAGGCCGCTTGGAGAGCAACTGAGTCCCCCCTGGGATTAGATTCCTGCCTTTTTTCATGTATAAACTTTGGGACTCCCCCATTAGCTGCCTTTCCTGTCATCCAAATCTAAAATTTTATCTTCCTTAAGGGATTTCTGGTATCCCTCATTTCTGGAAATACGCTTATTAATCGCTTCGAGCTCCGGATGTTTTGCCAAAAGCTCCAGGATTTCTTCCATCCCGAATACTGGATTTTCTTTATAAAGATTCTTGTATATATGTTTTATAAATTCATAATCTTCCTTTTCGTCCAGCGTCCATCTGCGGTCAGATAAATTTTTTTCGCATTCAATGTTTATCGCTTTAAACGTGTCCGCGTGCTTTCGTATATACGATGTTACATGCTCTCGTTCTGATTTTAGACGAGCTTCTTTCCAAACTTTTTCTAAAACCGAAAACGAAAACACTTCGGTGTCCAGCCCATCAGGAAACGTTGGCGGGTCAATATTCGAAACATAATCGACCTGTGAACCAAGAAACCGGCTCACAACCTTATCTATAATCACAGGATCGTGTAAGGGGCAATCCCCTGTCAGTCTAACAATAACCTCTGGAGAACCAAAAGCTAATGCCGCTCTGTAATAGCGGTCCAAAACATCAACCTCATTCCCCCTGAAATATTCATAGCCAAGGCGTTTGCACAAATCCACTAATCTATCATCACTTGGTGATGTTGTTGTTGCTACAACTATTTTTTGCAATTGTCTGGCGCTACGAACTCGTTCCAGCATCAACTCAAGGGCTCCTTTGTTATCGACTATAGGCAATAACATTTTACCCGGCAGACGTGTTGAGCCCATACGAGCCTGTATAATCGCTAAAACCTGCCCAGCTCTTAGTTTTGCCATAAAGAAGGGTCTACGATTTCACTATTCAGTAATGGTGACAGCCCAGACCAAATCCCCTCGCTCACATCTGCTGATAGCGGAGCCTGTTGGAACAATTGAGCATTTTCATTTAACTGCTGGATGCTCTCTACCCCAATCACCAACGGCACATCTAAAGACAAACCGAAACTTATAGACAATTGTTTCGGCGACATACCAAACTGGGCGGCCAATTCATACCACTTCTGCGATGCTTGCTTTGCAACAGGCAACTTTTTCGCCACTTCCTGAGGTGACAGCAGCAGTAAACCCTGCAGATAAATACTTCTTACAAACAGAAGTTTTTTTTTCTTTTTGGCCAGGTCAAATATGCCCTCGCGTAACATCCTCTGGTCCCACAAGTTGCACGGCACCTGGATAACCTGTATATCCGCGTTTTCCAAAGCTCTTCTCGCATCATCGGGCGTATATACTGAGGCACCAAGATACCTTATATTTCCGGCCTGCCTGCTGCGGCACAATGCCTGACCCAAACCTTTGTGCCACGAATCAAGCCAGTCGGCTCTGTGAAGCATCAAACACCACAATTGGTCAACACCAAGATTCCGACGTGAGGCTTCGATAGATTGTTCAACTGCTTCGCTATCGGTCGGCTGCAGCTTGGGCGAAAGCTTAGATACGATTTTTATATTTGACTCGGCTCCACAACGCTTCAATGCTTTACCCAAAACAACTTCGCTGTTTCCATATACCTGAGCGGTATCGAAACAGTTAACACCATACTTTAATGCTTCGCCGATGATTTTGCAGGCCAATTCTTCTGAAGGCTGCCCCTGAACATTCGCAATACCATAATCCATACCCAACTGGGCAGTGCCCAAAACCAATCTGGAAATCCCCTCGCCCTTCCAATTTATAATGAGCCTGTCGAACCTAACTATATCCTTCATATCTGTATATTACGATACAACTTCCTTTACAGCTGATATAACTGCATCTACTTCTTCGTCGGCCAACGCTGGAAACATAGGCAACGAAAAAATCTGTTCGTATGCAGTCTCTGCAGCAGGGCACAGCCCTTCCTTTGTGCCAAACCGCTTGCGATAAAAGGGGTGCAGATGCACGGGGATATAATGAACATTTACACCTATACCAGCTTCCCTTAAGGAACTAAAAACCTTATCCCGCTTCATATCCAGAAGCTTTATTACATACAAATGATAAACATGCGAGACACCTGAGGCCACAGCCAATGGCTCAACTGCCTCAAGACTATTGAAAGCCCTGTCATATCTTGAAGCGATTTCCTGACGCCGTTTTATCCAGCCGGGCAGCTTCTTCAATTGGCTCATTCCCAATGCGCACTGAAAGTCCGTAATCCTGTAGTTATAGCCCAAATCCACCATCTCATAAAACCACGAGCCTTTTTCAGCCCGCTGCCGGCAATCTGTGGTAATGCCGTGGTTACGGAACATAGTCATCCGGCGGTGATACTGCGGGTTATTCGTCACTACCATTCCACCCTCGCCTGTTGTGATATGTTTCACCGGATGAAAGCTAAAAACAGTGAGGTCGGCTAACGTACCGACTTTCCGCCCCCTGTATGTAGCTCCTAAGGAGTGACACGCATCGGCAATAAGAATCAGCTTGTTTCTGCCGGCAATTTCGCGAAGTGCATCATAATCGCATGGCTGACCGGCATAATCAACCGCTATTATCGCCTTGGTTGCCGGACTAATTCTTGCCTCAACAAGGTTAACATCAATCAACAATGTCTCAGCATTAACATCACAAAATACCGGCGTAGCGCCCTGAAATACCACCGCATTGGCAGTAGCAGCAAAGGTCATCGCCGGCACAATCACTTCATCGCCGGGTTTTATCCCGCACCCATACACGGCAGTATGTAATGCTGCGGTTCCGCTTGAAACAGCCGTCCCATATTCAGCACCGACAAATTCAACTACAGCCTTTTCAAAAGCCTCTACCGCAGGCCCTGTTGTAATCCAGTCAGACCTTAAAACTTCAACCACCGCCTGTATGTCATCTTCATCAATGCACTGGTGGCCATAAGGTATGAGTCTACTCAATTTCCATTTCCTTCAGCATCTTTCTAAGGTCATCCTGACTCAACCACGCATCATTTACGTTACTATGAAAAACAAACCCCTCCGGAACCGAAGGGTATTTAGCGTATTTTTCGTTAACCGCCTCGCTTTCGAAAAAACAAGGCACAATCACGTACACACCATCGAATATTTTCACGTTTCGAGCTTCATCATACGAAACAAGGCTCTCATGTAGTTTTTCGCCTGGCCTTATTCCGGTAAACTTGTACGTGCAGCCCGGCTCAATCGCCTTCGCCAGATCCACAATCTTCATCGAAGGAATTTTCGGAACGAATATCTCCCCTCCTTCCGCTTCCTGCAGCGATTTCATAACTAAATCAGCACTTTGCCCCAACGTGATCCAGAAACGTGTCATTCTCTCATCGGTTATCGGGAATTCTTTAACCCCCTCTTTTTTCAATCTCATAAACAACGGAATTACGCTGCCCCTCGAACCCATAACATTGCCGTACCTGACAGCCGAAAATTTGACTCTGCCGCCGCCATAAGCATTTGCGGCAATAAATATCTTTTCAGCGACTAATTTTGTTGCACCATACAGATTAATAGGATTCACCGCCTTGTCGGTCGAAAGGGCTATAACTTTTTTTACGCCTGTATCTATGGCAGCATCAACTATATTATCCGCGCCTATTACATTGGTGTTAACCGCCTCTGTAGGATTGTATTCCAAAGCCGGCACCTGTTTAAGAGCCGCTGCGTGAACGACATAATCCACCCCATCGAAAGCCCTCAAAAGTCTGTCTTTGTCTCTTACATCACCGAGAAAAAACCTCAACTGTTCCTCATAAGCTTCAAACTTTCTGCGCATCATATACTGCTTGTATTCGTCTCTCGAATATACAATGACTTTGTGAGGTTTGTATTCGGCAAGTACCTTCTTCGCAAATTCATGGCCGAATGAGCCGGTACCGCCGGTAATCAAAACTACCTTGTCGTTTAGCATATCCTGTTCCTTAATTGAACGCCAAGTATATCCGTATCTCTGACTTCGTGTTCTAATATTTCTTTGTAGGCGGGCTCTACAGAACAATCAACCAGACGAACGTTATAACCCTTTTTTTTCAGCACGGTTCCAACATACAATAGCCCTGTAGGTGTGTTATAATCAACAATTTGGCCTGTTGGAGGATAAATCAGGAGTATCTTCATCTCGTTTTTTGGAATGACGGCCATCTTCACCGTCCTTATTTCTTCGGCTTATAATCAGCGAGTAATTTTGATATAAATCTCTGGCCGAACATAATCTGCTCTCCATTTGAATTAGCACTTTGCCTAATACCGAGTAAGCCACCCATACTATGCTAAACTGGCGCAAAGACCGCCAACTAAATAATCAATTTTTTAGACTCTGTCCCCGTCGGTTGCAATAAAACCCGCAATTACCAACGCAATAATCATCCGGCTCCATCGAGCACTTCTCCTGTAATTAGGTTAAAATGATAACATCCCGGAAAACGCAAATCAAGCCTTTTCAAAAGCCTCCTTGTCATCTCAACGGGCCGGATTTGCCTCAATCCGCCCTGATACGCCGTGAAAACTATCGTTGACACCCACCCGCCGAGCAATTAAAATCTCTATGCTGCTCTAAAACTCGCAAGGAGACGAACATGGATTTAAAGGGCGTTATACTCGCCGGCGGTACAGGCTCGCGTCTTAGGCCGCTGACAAAGGTTACAAACAAACATTTGCTGCCTATCGGACAAAAACCTATGATTTACTATCCAATCGAAAAGCTCACCTCAATTGGCGTCGAACAGATTCTGATTGTAACCGGCGTCGAACATATGGGCGACGTTGTCAGTCTCCTCGGCTCCGGCAGAGAGTTCAACTGTCAGTTTACATACAAAGTCCAGGACCAGGCCGGCGGAATCGCACATGCCCTCGGCATGGCCGAAGGATTCTCGAACAATAAACCCCTCACCGTAATCCTCGGCGACAATATATTTCAGGCAAACCTGAAAAAATATGCCGACAGCTTTCTCGCACAAAAAACCGGAGCCAGACTTCTGCTGAAAAAAGTGCCGAACCCACAGCGATTTGGCGTCGCTCAAATATCCGATACAAGGGTTATCCGAATCGACGAAAAACCCAAAAAACCGGCGTCGGACTACGCCGTTACCGGCATATATTTCTATGATTCCGCCGTCTTTGACATCATACGAACCCTAAAACCCTCAGCCCGCGGCGAACTTGAAATCACCGATGTAAACAACGCCTACATCGCCAGAGGCCAATTGGCTTATGATATCCTCGACGGCTGGTGGACCGACGCCGGAACCTTCGAATCACTCAACAAAGCCAATGAATTGGTTGCAAAGGAGCCGCCACAATGACCAAAAAAACAGCAACGCTGAAAAAAGTCTTCGAAGACCAGGAACTGATTATACGCAGCTCTGGAAAGCTTATCGATGGCGTCCAGGCCCGACTCGCAAGAGTAATGCCGGATGAGCGAGGCCGACTGGGAGAAATCTTCAGAGCCGACGACCCCTGGTTTGAAAAATTCGGTCAGGTCTACTTTACAACAACGTATCCCGGCGTCGTAAAAGCCTGGCACTATCACAAAAAACAGACCGACCACTTCTACGTCATAAAAGGAACCGTAAAAATCGCTCTCTACGACCAGCGGAAAAACTCACCAACTTACGGAACTGTAAATCAGCTTTACCTCAGCGAGCACTGTCCCGGCCTGGTTCGCATACCGCCGGGCGTCCAGCATGGCTGGATGGCCGTCGGACAAACGGAGTCCTACATCGTAAACATCGCATCTGAAACCTACAACTATGACGACCCGGACGAATACCGAACCCATCCACACGAAAATGACATCCCCTATGACTGGACACGACAAGATGGCTGAAATGGTTCGACAGGCTCACCATCCCGAGCGAAGTCGAGGGAAAATCGCCATCCTTGGCGGCAAAGGTATGCTCGGCTCTAATGTGTTCCTGGCCTGCCAAAAACACGGCTTTGACGCTATTGCCCTCGACCTTCCGAACTTCGATATCACCAACGCCAGCCATCTTCGCCAGGTTGTTAGAGATGCCAAAATTATAGTTAATTGTGCCGCCTACACCGACGTCGAAAAGGCAGAAAGCGAGGCTGAGCTGGCATACAAAGTTAATGCTGAAGCCGTGGGTAAGCTTGGCTCTGTCGCCAAAAACGCCGGTGTATGGGTCCTGCACATCAGCACCGATTTTGTCTTTGACGGCACATCCGACAGACCCTACGTCGAAACCGATACGCCAAACCCCATAAACGTTTACGGGGCGAGCAAACTCGCCGGCGAGAAGCTTTTGATTGAAAGCGGCTGCCCCAATTGTATAATGCGAATCGAATGGACTTATGGCTTAAACGGTGATAACTTCGTAATAAAACTTATCAACAAGGCAAAAACCAGCAAAGAGATTTCTGTTGTCGATGACCAGATAGGCTCACCGACGGCAACGACTGAAGTTGCACGAAGCCATTTGCAGTCTCGTACGAAAAAAACCAGAAGGCTTATTCCATTTTGCAGCTTCCGGATACGCCAGCCGATTTGAAACGGCAAAGTTCATCTTTGACAGGCTCGGTATGCGGGTTAATTTAACTAATTGCAAAACCAGCGATTACAAAACGGCCGCCAAAAGACCGTTAAACAGCCGATTCTGCTGTGACAAAATCCAATCTCTTTTGGCTGAGCCGATTAAACCCTGGCAAAAACCTCTGGAGAAATTTCTGGAGCGGATATGAGAAAGATTCTGGTTACCGGCGGCGCAGGTTTTATTGGAAGTAATTTCATCCGAATGGTGCTCTCCGAGCATCCTGATTGCTTCATTGCAAACCTCGACAAGCTCACCTACGCCGGCAATCTCGAAAATCTCGAAGGCTTCTTAAACCACCCAAACCACAAATTCATAAAAGGCGACATCCGTGACGGCCGGCTCGTGGAAGAAATCATCGACCGCTATAAAATAGATACAATCATCAACTTCGCAGCCGAAAGCCATGTCGACCGTTCAATCACCGCCCCGAAGGTCTTTATCGAAACTAACGTTACCGGCACCTTAACTTTGCTTGAAGCCGCCCGCGACAAAAATCTTCAGCGATTCATTCAGATTTCGACCGACGAGGTCTATGGTGAGCTTGGCCCGACTGGAAAATTCACCGAAGATACGCCTCTTTCTCCCAATTCGCCGTACTCCGCCAGCAAGGCTGCCGCCGACCATCTTGTAAAAGCCTTCGGACATACCTGGGGCTTAAAGTACAATATAACCCGCTGCTCAAACAATTACGGCCCATATCAGTTCCCTGAAAAAATGATTCCGCTGATGATAAACAATACTCTCAATGATAAAGACCTGCCCATTTATGGCGACGGCCTTAATATCCGCGATTGGCTGTACGTATATGACCACTGCACCGCCGTATGGAAGGTCCTGACCGAAGCACCGCCGCAGGAAATCTACAACATCGGCGGATGCAACGAAATGACAAACCTCGAACTGGTCGGACTGATACTCGAGCGTCTCGGAAAACCAAAATCTCTCATTAAGCACGTAAAGGACAGGCCCGGCCACGATAGACGTTATGCCATCGACGCCAAAAAGATAATGACAGAATTACATTGGCAGCCTTCCGTTACATTTGAACAGGGAATCCAAAAAACCATCGACTGGTATCTTGAAAACAAAAAATGGCTTGACAGCGTCGTCTCCGGCGAATATCAAAGATATTACGATTCTATGTACAAGAACCGGTAGCTTTTGCCAAGCCAAAGGAGTAACGAGTATGCCAAGTGCTGATGAATCGGTAAAAAAATTACTGTCCGGTGCGGGAAAGAACATCCCTCTTTTCAAGGTTTTTTTGCCTGAAAGTGTTATAGAGCCTCTGCGCGAGGTTTTATTAAGCGGCTATATAGGTGAAGGCCCGCGGGTTGAAGAGTTTGAACATCAACTTGGGTCATGGTTTGATAACGAAAACGTTCTGGCACTGAATAATGGAACCGCCGCTCTGCAGTTAGCGCTGAGGTTGGCAAATGTAGGTTACGGTGATGAAGTCGTCTCAACACCTATGACCTGCTCAGCAACGAACGAACCGATTCTGGCACTGGGGGCAAAGCCCATCTGGGCTGACATCGACCCCTGGACCGGCAGTATTGACCCCAAAGATGTTGCCGGAAAAATCACGCCCAAAACAAAGGCCATTATGTGCGTTCACTGGGGCGGCTATCCCTGCGACCTCGATGAGTTGAACGCTGTCGCCGCTGAACACGGAATAAAGCTGATTGAAGACGCCTGCCATGCCTTTGGCTCAACCTATCACGGCAGACTAATCGGGTCGCACTCCGACTTCGCCTGTTTTTCTTTTCAGGCTATCAAAGAGATGACAACTGTAGATGGAGGCGCGCTGGTTTGTAAATCCGGCGCCGACCGGGAACGAGGTAGATTGCTCCGCTGGTACGGTATCGACCGCAAGTGCAATCGCAAGGACCTGCGATGCGAAGCGGACATTGTCGAATATGGCTACAAGTTCCATATGAATGATGTAACGGCAGTAATCGGCCTTGAACAGCTTAAGTACGTGGGAAAAACTATCGAAAAGCATCGCGCCAATGCCAAACGATACGATGAAGCTTTTAAAAATCTCGAAGCCGCCAGACCCTTGAGGTATAAAGGTGACCGTTCCAGTGTTTATTGGCTCTATACTATAAGGGTCAAAGACCGCCAAAAATTTATGGATTATATGGAAAGAGCAGGCATTACCGTCTCGCAAGTTCACGCGAGAAACGACAACCACACTATATTCAAAGACTCCAAGGCCAAGTTGCCCGGTGTCGACGAATTTACTTCCGAGCAGGTCTCGATACCGGCAGGATGGTGGTTAACAGATGAAGATTTGGTAAAGATTATCGACGCAATTGTAGAGTATGACTGTTGCTACCGGCCGAAACTTCAAGAGATAAGGAGACCATCCGGAAAACGTGAAAAGAAACCGCTTCGCCGGGCCAATGTATAACTTTCGTTGACAGGCTCTTAGTAGTGAACCTGCTTGTTGTAGCAAGCGGTCCGGCTCGCACAAGTTTCAGACAGCGAATAGCAGTTTATTTGCATACACGAATAGACAAAAGCATTATCCCGATAAGACGCCTAACATAGAAACCTATGCCAATTGATGTCTCGATAATAATAGTAAGCTGGAACACACGTCAACTCCTCGCTCAATGTCTATCGTCACTTTTCCAATCGACCGACGGCATGCATCTGGAGGTTATCGTCGTAGATAACGATAGTAAGGACGACTCCGTTCAATATGTTGCTCAGCACTTCCCAGAAGTCCTGATTATACGGAATAACAGCAACAGAAGACAGGCTATAGCCTGGAATCAAGGTTCAGCCATAGCCCAAGGAAGAAACATTCTACTTTTAGATTCAGATACCATAGTCCATAAAAACGCCTTAAAAGTAATGACGGATCTTCTCGACGACATTCCTGAGGCAGGCGCGTGCAGTTGCCGTCTTCTTAATAATGACGGCTCCACGCAATCAACCGCTTATCACTTCCCCTCTTTTCGTGCCATGCTGCAGCGTTACACGATTTTCAAATATCTGGGTCTGTTCAAATCTGCCAGGGCTTTTTACAAGATGCGCGATTTTTCGTATGACAAAATCGCATCGGTTGACTTTATTAAGGGCGCTGTCTTAATGGTAAAGAAAAAGGTTCTCGAGCATATTGGAGGTGTTGATGAAAAGGTGCATTTTTATTTTGAAGATACAGACCTGTGTTATCGCATAAAGCAGGCCGGTTTTAAAATTTATTTCACCCCAAACGGCGAAATTACACACCTCGGCGGAGCCAGTTCAAGCCTCGTCGGTTTACACAAAGCACACGCAATGTTTTTCAAAAGCATGTTCTATTATTTCCGCAAATACAAAGGCAGACTCCGAACATCTCTTTTTGCCGTAATTTTTAAGCCTGGAGTGTACCTTTATATGTTCTGCGAGATGATTCTCGGATTTTGCGCCGCTTTTATTTATTGGTGCTTAAGACGCGACAGCCGCAAAATCCACCGAAAACTCCAACGCTGCCGCCAGTCCTTTTTATTCCTCGCCAAAGACGGACTGAGCTTCCTCTTGTACTGAGCCTATAAAAACTTTCTATAAACCTCGAGTGTCTTCGCAGCCATCCTCTTACAGCTAAATTCTTTAGCTCGACTCAAGCCAATACTGATAAGCCTTTCCCTCATTTTGATGTCACCGCAGATTTTCACCATCGCATCTGATATCGATTCTGTGTTGTACGGGTCAACATACAGTGCCGCCTCGCCCGCAATCTCCGGCATCGAAGAACAATCGCTGGTGACAACCGGCACACCACAGCCAAAGGCCTCCAGAATCGGTATCCCAAAGCCCTCATAAAGACTCGCAAATACCAACCCCTTTGAGCAGCAAAGCAAATCCCTCACATCCTCTACAGGCCCGGCTAAAATAATGCCCTCGTCGGCTTCACCAAAAGTAGATATCCTGAATGTCTCGTCATCCCTCGGCAAGTTTCCCACAACAACCAGTTTGAAATTATCAGATAACCGTTTTTGCGCCGAAATAAAGGCCTCAATTATCCGCGAGACATTCTTGCGTCTGTCCGGCGATGAAAACGCTATAAAATAATTCCCCAATTCAGTTCCGAATCTCTTTGCCAGTCGGTTCCTGACTTGCCGCTTTTCGTCTTCTGACGCAGGTACAAAATTACTATCGGCCGCAATGTGAACAACATCTACTTTTCCGTCAGCTATGTCGAATAACTCACACAGGTCGTTCTTGGTCGCCTGGGAAATCGCAATAAAATGTTCCGCCCGCTTAATCGCAAGTTCAAAAAATCCCGTTTTCGACCTTCGATAAAGCTGCGGCAGCTTGAAACGACGCAGGTCATAAACGGTAAGCAGCCTCGGCTTGTCCTTCGTCGGCGGCATCAGATGATGACAGCAGTGATATATATCGAACTGGCCCGTAAAATACTCCAGCTTCGGAAAATTGCTCCATCGCCACAGATTTTCCAGATGTCGCATCTTTATAGATGTGCCTTTGAGCTTCGCCCAGTCGCCGAGGTCTTTTTTCACAGCCTCCGCCAGGCTGCAAAAACGTTTCGAGTAAAAAAGCAGAAACTCATCTTTTTCTCCAAGTTCTTCAAAACCTGCCAACAACCCCGCCCCATACGAATAAAGGCCGGAAAACCTGTTTGCTAAAATCGGATTAAAATCAAACGCGATTCGCATCTGACGGACTTGCTTTCGTAATTTCGCAGCCTCGAAATCACCGCTTTGCTCACAATCTTACCCGCCGAAGACCTGCCTATGCGGGCACTATGAGCTGCGTCTCATACAGACTCTGATACAGAGGGCACACATGCATAAGCTCTTCGTGCTGACCCTGTGCTACAATTCGACCGTCGTCCATCACCACTATCACATCCGCCTTAACAACGGTGCTGAATCTGTGGGCGATTATAAAACTGGTCCTGTCACGCATAATCTCTTCGATAGCCACGTGTATCTTGGCTTCACTATCGGCATCGACCTGGCTGGTCGCCTCATCGAAAATCAGTATCGCTGGGTTCCTCAAAATCGCCCTGGCTATGACAATTCTCTGTAGTTGTCCTCCGCTGAGGCCCGCACCCTGCTCGCCGATTACTGTATCATAACCATTCGGCAGCAGAGAAATAAATTCGTCGGCAAAAGCACGTTTCGCCGCATCTACTATCTCCTGTCGCGTAGCGCCCCGCTTACCATAGGCAATGTTCGCCGCTATAGTATCATTAAATGTTACCGCATCCTGAGTAACCATCCCAATCTGGCTCCGCAGACTAAACAGTGTCACGTCGCGAATATCTTTTCCGTCTATCAAAATCTGCCCGCTGTCAACGTCGTAAAATCTCGGTATCAGATTCGCCAGCGTCGTCTTGCCGGAGCCGTTGGGCCCGACGATTGCAATGTTATGACCCGCCTGCACTGAAAGGTTAATTCCCTTCAGCATCGGCTTTTCTGCGCCGGGATATGTAAATACGACGTCTCCTGAATTCTATCCGCTCCGCCAGCGGCGGCAGTTCAACCGCACCGCCTTTTTGTATCTCTCTTGGCTCATCCAATATCTGGAACACACGCTCAGCAGCCGCATTAGCCTCCTGAACCCGATTCCAGACGTCGCTTGTCTTGCGAAACGAATCAGCCGTCGCGCCCAACAAAACAAGCAGTGTAAAGAAATCGCTCGGCTGCATCGTACCCTTGTAAACCCACTGTGCGGCGAACGCCAGACCGACACTGCCTGCTATCATCCCAAGCGTTTCCATAATCGGACTGGCACCGGCATCGACTTTGGCAATGCGAAACTGCTGCTTTAAAAGTTCGCGGTTGATCGCCTCGAACTTGGCTCCCTCATACCCCTGCTGGTTATAAACTTTTACCACTCTCACGAAGCCTATCGCCTCTTTCAGCTTGCCCAACATTATCGCCCAGTTCGCAAGAGACTTCTTGGTCGCTCGCTTCATCTTTTTGCCCAGCCTCGTAAGAGCAAAAAGCGACGCAGGCGCTGCGAGCAGAAATACCAGTGTAAGATTCCGGTCTATCCACATCGCACACGCAATCATCCCAATCGCCTTCAAAGGCTCACTAAGAGTTTTGCCAAGCAAAACCTTAATCCCGTTTTCGATTGACGCCGTATCCCGAATCAACCTGCTGACGGTATTGCTCGGCCCGTCCCTCGCAAAAAAGCCGACCGGCAACTCCATAGTATGTCTGAACATATCCTCACGAAGCCGGGCAAGAGACGTACTAACCACCTTTTGAACCGTATAATCCTGATAAAACCGGCAGATGCACCGAATCACCGTAACAATCGCCAGCAAAAAGATAATAAAAAGCACCGCCTTCTTCTTTGTTGCTCTGCTCTGCTCATCCGGCACAAAACGAAGAAGTCTCTGCGCATAATCAGCATAAAAGGGCTTGCCGCCGCACCGAAGCTCTCCTGTCACCATCTTCGGTTTTCCACCCTCGTCCAGACGACGGTATTGAATCACTATCGACCCAACTTCGGATATCGTCGCCATCTCACGAAGCAGCATCCCTGACGGTATTTTATCCACCGTATCACTTACCAGGCTGCTGCCGGCACCGACAATTAAGTCATCACATCTAAGCCCCGCCTTATCGGCGCTCCTGCCGTCTTTGACGGCCATCACTCGCAAATGGTAGGCAATTTGAGGATTGTTCGGGTCCAGAAGTTCGGCTTTATCCGGCACATAAAGGTTCATCCCGTACCTATTTTCACTGATTTTGCGGTTCATCCATCCGTGCAGACCTTCCTCGCCCATCATAACTTTCAATAGCGGAAGCACCGTCACAACGCTGACCGAAAAAAGAATACTGATGAGCACCGCGCTGCAGACTATCGTCACCAGCCTCGACCATTGCGGCCACACGTACTCAAATACTCGCTTGAATGCCTTCATACCGTCACTTTTCCTGCTGTTTGCCCGGCTCCCTCGCCCGGCTCGCAAATTCTGCACATAACCAATGGGTGACCCACGCACGATAGCACACCGCCAACCACCGGTCAAGCAATTTGCAAATCACAAAAAATTAACCCCACATACTCACCTTCAGCACAATTAAAGGGTCTTACGTGGGGTTTCGGTGTCGAAAAGTCTGTACGCCTGTGGCGTGTACTAAATGCGCATAAAAAAAGGGAGACGCAGGCACTTTATATTTGCTCAACGTCACCCCGCCTCCCTGTTGCGAAGCGCCTATTTAGCTATTTAATCTATCTGGCGAAACCGCCCGCTTGCGCTCGCAACATTATCATTTTACAGAAACCCACAACAATTGTCAAGCCTCATAACCGCGCCACATCCTATTTTTTGAGACAGCTCCTATATTGCAAGGATGTGTGAGGGTATGGGTGAAAATCCCGCTATTTCAGAATAACCCGCCCCAAACATCAAAAAAACGCTAAACTCCCCTGACGATGCAAGGGCCGATTTCCTAATTTTAGGCGAAAAAACAACGCTCGTAACCCTTTAATGGGGGCAGCGAATTTTCTTTTGACAACAGCTTTTAGCCCGATAATATGTATGGGTTTTGATGCTTTATCCAAACAGGTTGTACAACAATTATGAGAAATGAAACAAATCACGATACTGTGTTCGGCAAAATGGCAGTCGAGCAGGGCCTTTGCACCGAAAGCGAATTGCGCCATTCACTCGAGCAGATAGAGGCCCGCCGAAAGGTTAATCCCGCCATCCTCGAGGATTTAATGATTGACCTCGGCTACATCACCAAAACCCAGGCCGAGAGATTAAAGCAGACCATCAGAGAAAGCAAGGCCGCCGCCCACCAAATCCCAGGTTATCAAATACTCGGAAAACTCGGCGCCGGCGCAATGGCGATAGTCTACAAAGCCAGACAGCTCAGTCTGAACCGAATCGTCGCGATAAAGGTCCTGCCGAAGCGCTTCAGCGAAAACCCCGAATATGTCGAACGCTTTTACAAGGAAGGTCAGGCTGCCGCAAAATTAAATCACAACAACATCGTCCAGGCCATCGACGTCGGCGAAGCAGGCGGCTACCACTACTTCGTAATGGAATATGTCGAAGGAAAAACCATTTACGATGACCTCTCAGCCGGAAAGGTCTTTCCGGAGAATGAGGCACTCGAGATTATCATTCAGGTCGCACACGCTCTTGCCCACGCCCACGCCAGAGGCCTTATTCACCGTGACGTAAAACCCAAGAACATAATGATAAACTCCGCCGGCGTAGTCAAACTCGCCGATATGGGTCTGGCCCGTGCAACCACCGACATCGAAGCAGCCCAGACCGAAAAGGGCAAGGCTTATGGAACGCCGTACTACATCGCACCCGAGCAAATCCGGGGTGAAATCGACATCGATGGACGCGCCGACATCTACAGCCTCGGCGCAACCTTCTACCATATGGTTACCGGAAGAGTTCCCTTTATGGCGGACGACCCTACGGATGTTATGAGAAAGCACCTCAAGGAACAGCTTGTGCCGCCGGACCATATTAACACCTCACTATCGGCGGGTGCATCTGAAGTTATCGAAGTGATGATGGCCAAGCGAAAAGAAGACCGATACGACAACGCCGAGGAACTCCTCGCCGACCTCGAGGCCGTCCGCGCCGGCCAAATGCCGATGCGGGCCCGCACAAGATTTGACGTCTCCGCCCTCGAACAGCTCGAACAAGGCGAGGATGTCGTCCCGCAGCAGAGTACTTACGAGCAGCAGACCATCACCAAATACCGCACTGCGCTCGTGATTTTAGGTGCCGCGGTGGCAGTATTAGGCTTAATTATTGTGCTACTCATATTCTCCTCTCGATAATTCAGCCCCATCTGCTACAAAAGGAACTGAAAGCTTAAAACTTAAAGTGCTCGCCGCGATGCGACCGCGTCGCAGCGGGCAAAACTGTGGAATTTGTAATTCATTAGTTTTTAGTTTTAAGCTTTAACTTTTAAGTTTCTTCAGAGGCTATGCCAAGAGGCGGTGCACATTTTTCTTCAAACGAGCTGGCGACGGTTCTCAGCCACTATGATATCGGTGTAATTCATGAACTGAGGCCTTTATCCGCAGGCAACCGGCGTACGCCGAAAATGATAGTTACGGCTGAAAAAGGAAAATTCCTCCTCAAACGCCGGCCTAAAGGTAAAGACGACCTCTGCCGCGCAGCCTTTGCGCACGCTGTCCAGACCCACCTTGCCGACAGAGATTTCCCTCTCGCCCGTCTTTTGAGTACACGCGACGAAAAAAACACCCTTTTGCAGCTCGACAATCATGTTTATGAGTTTTTCGAGTTCGTTACAGGTGTTCGTTACGATGGTTCAGCCGAGGCCACTATCGATGCCGGCCTGCATCTGGCAAAGTTCCACAAGTACCTGGCCGACTTCACCTACTCGCCGCGATGCGACCGCGTCGCAGCGGGTCAGCCGATGCCACTAAAGGGAAGCGGTTCGACTTCGCTCACCACTGAGCTAACCGCCCTGAGCCCGTCGAAGGGCTTCCACGATGCAACGAATGTGCGAAGACACCTCAAAACCATCGGTGCCCATCTCGTCGCTCGTGACCCGGGTAACGAGACCTGAAAACCGCGAAATCCTGATGACCCTTTACAACAAATCCGCCGTCCGCGTAAACGAGCTTGGATTCGACAGCCGCGCCGAACAGGTCGTGCACGGCGACTGGCACCCCGGCAATATGCTCTTCTGGCATAAGCCATCCCCAAGAAGAGAAAAATCAAGGCCACTCGCCCGACTCGCGGGCGAGTCAGCGGGCTCCTCGCCGTCATCGATTTCGATTCGGTAAAAGTCGCTCCGCCCATTACCGACCTTGCAAACGGTATGCTCCAGTTTTCAATTGTTGGCAGCCGCCCAAACCCCGCCGACTGGCCCGCTTATCTCGACCAGGCAAAGCTCACCCAGTTCCTGAACGGCTATCAGCAGGTAATCAGGCTCGACAAAACTATGCTGAATTCCCTGCTCGACTTGATGATTGAGACAATGATAGCCGAGGCCGTGCTGCCGATTGCAGAAACAGGCTTCTTCGGCAACCTGACAGGTCTCGATTTTCTTAAAATGATTCGGCGAAAAGCCGAGTGGATTGACAAAAACCGCGACAAACTAACCCAGGCTATGCAATCTTAGCTGCACATCCGACACAGCCTCCTTTGAAGTTCCACATTGTCCGCACAGTACACTGTTCGAAAATTTCGTTGCAAAATCCCGCTCATTGTTGAAAATGAATCAGTATTATGGTTTTTACTCTGCACAGGTATATATTTCGGGAGATATTCAGGGTTTTTATCCTCGCCGCTGTAGCCCTTGTCTTGATTCTGAGCCTCGGCAGCATCCTGCGGCCTATCCAGGAGTTCGGCGTCGGGCCCCGACAGGTGATTTACCTTATCGGTTATTTCCTGCCGATTACACTGACGTTCGTATTGCCTATGGCCGCCTTGTTTGCCACAGCCCTGGTTTATGGCCGATTCGCCGCCGACAATGAGCTTGACGCCTGCAGGGCCAGCGGAGTGCCGCTCTCCACCCTGGTCTATCCGGGCCTGGCGCTGGCGATTATGGTCGCCATCGCAAATCTCATCTTAAGTTTCCACGTTATGCCCGCCTTTGTACACCGTGCCGAAAAATCCCTGAAGGCCGACGCAAAACAGATACTCTTTAGAAATATCCAGCAAAGAGGCTTTTATAAACCCCCCGGCACAGACTCCAGAATTTACGCCGATTACGCAAATGCCGAAAATGATACCCTTACGGGGGTAATCGTCGCAGATGTTAAGGAAGCCAGAATAGAAAAGATTATCACCGCAGAATCCGCCACCGTTCGTTTCAATCCGCAAAGAACATTCAACGAAGTACTGATAACGACAAACAACCCCTATCAAATGGCTTCTGAGGACCTGACCGGCTTTTCCGCCGAATCAATGGTACTGACCCTGGAGTTTCCTCCTTTGTTGGGCGATGACATAAAGTTCAAAAAAATCCGACGAAATGAAAAAAATCAAGGTTGAGCCTGTCCTGTTTTATCCCGTTGAAAAGCTCGCTCGCCGGACCTACGCCCAGTTCACCGCCGAGCTGCTCGCTCAGGATATCCGACGGACGACGGATCGACGGACGACGGACGTCCCTCGTGACTCGACACTCGTCACTCGATCCCTTCTATAATCTCCACAGCGACAAAAAAATCGTCGAATTTACAGCGACTCAATGCACCGCCCGCGAGGAAAAAAAGGTTCAGCTCTCAGGTGATGTCGTGGTCATCGAATATGACGCAATAAGCAAGCAGATGCTTCGTGAGCTGCACTGCACAAAAGCCCTGCTTGATATCGAGGGCGACGAATTGGCACCGACTTTGACGCTCACGCTTTTCAACGCAACCTGGCAGCGGCCGGACGGCTCCAGCGGACTGGACCGAAGACCCGTTATCCGAGGCCTGATTTTGCCAACAGCAGTAACGGATACATTCAAAACCCCCGACATACTCAATTCCGTAAGAGACGATTTTATCGCCTCAGCCTTAAAGACCAAACCCGGCCCGGTACTGAACAGCCTTCAGCAAAAGCTCAAGGCAAAAATCCGCGACACGCTGGCTCAAATACAAGCCGAGGTCCATTCCAGACTCGTATTCGGAATAGGCTGTATCCCGATGATTATGATTGGAATAGCCCTGGGCATCATCAAAAAGCAGGGCCATCTGCTCAGTGCCTTTGGCGCAAGCTCAATACCTGCCGCCTTGCTGGTGGTCTGCATTATGATGGGAAAGAACATCGCCAAAAATCCCGGCTCAAAAACCATCTCAGGAATTGTGCTGATGTGGATGGGTCTGGTAGTTTTGTCCATCCTGGCCGCCGGAATATATCGAAAGCTATTGAGAAATTAAAATGAAAATACTGGATAAATACGTCGCAAAAAATTTTCTGATTGGATACGCCATTTCCTTCTGCGTACTTATAGGATTGCGAATAATCATTGATTTGTTTGTCAATCTCGATGAATTTACCGAGCATGCCAACCTCGGCACCCTCGCTGTTATCAGAAACATATTTGGCTTTTACTGCCTTAACACCACGCTTTATTTTCGCGATTTTGCCGGAATGATAACCGTTGTAGCGGCCGCCTTTTCGCTGGGCAAAATGGTCCGCTCAAATGAGCTGGTCGCAGTTATGGCTTCCGGAATCAGCCTAAAACGCGTGATTGTGCCAATAGGATTTCTGGCGATATTCCTGACAGCCGTACTGGTAATCGACCAGGAGTTAGTGATACCGCCGCTCAGTGACAAACTTGTGCGAGGCCAGGATGCCCTGCCGGGCCAGGAAACGTATGATGTATGGTTCATCGCCGACGCCAACGGCTCACTAATCTGCTCCCGAAAGTTCTACGTGAAGACTTCAACGCTCGACGGCCCGACTATCATCACACGTCAAAGAAAACCCGACTCAATCTCCTGGCAGCTCACCGGCTGGATATCAGCCAAAGAAGCCGTTTATAACTACCAGACCGGCCGCTGGGATTTAATCGACGGCTTTCTCATCAAAAAAGATGACCCCGCCGGAGCACGGCGGATTTCGTATTTCTCCACCGACATTACGCCTAAGGACATACCCGTACGCCGAAAGTCCGAACATAAGACCCTGCTCAGTTCCCGGCAGTTAGCTGCTCTCGCAGCCCAAAAGACAAAAATCAAAGACCTCGCTCAGCTTTACAGCCAGCGGCACTTCCGAATCACCGAGCCTATCATCAACCTCGTGATGCTTATGATTGGCCTTCCAATTCTGGTTTGTCGCGACCCGAAGCTGATGAAGTCCGCCGTTATGATTAGTTTCGGTGTAACAGCCGCCTGTTTCATCACCACATTTTTGTGCAAAATGTTCGCCACGGAAACCGTTCTCGCAGGCAGGATTATGCCGGAGTTCTGGGCCTGGCTGCCCGTCTTTATCTTCGCCCCCATCGCTTTTATCGAGCTGGATTCAATGAAAACATAGTTGGACCGAAGCTAACGAACGCAGCGATGGAACACGGTTGAGCCGAATTACAAGTGTTGTTGGGGCAGAATACCCGAATTGCTGTGCCCTAAAAAGCGACCTTCAACGCAATGCCGAGTACGTTGGTATCTTTCCAGTTCGCGCCCGACTTGGCCAAGTCCAGCATATAATAAATCTCACCTTTTATGTTCTTTGTCAAATCGATGAAAAACCCCGACCAAAACCTGTCCCTGTCGAACGTTTCCCCGGCAAGATTCAGGAACACTTCGTCCGCAAAATAAGGTTGTAGTCTGAACCGTGTGAGTTCAACCGGCAATATGACCGTGATTTTGTTTCTGTATCGCCAGATATCTTTCTCGATTTCCCTGTCTCTATATTCCAATCTTGACCTGTCGCTGACATCGAGGCCAAAGAGTTTGCTTGTCAGCGTGGCGTTCAGATGTGGCCGGTGTTCCTCTCGCCATTTGCCCGCAGCATCTTTTTCGAAGACCTGCCTGTAGTTGAATCCCACACTCAACCAATCCGCCAGGCCTTTGTACACGAATCCCACATCGGAATGATGATAATAGAAGTGCCCGGCATTACCACCGAGCCTCATTTCCTCCTCAAATGTGGCTTCCCAGTTCTTGTTGAGATTGACGGAGGCTCTGGTGTCGCTCCAGAATTGAAAATCTCCGCTCTTGAATCCAAAGCAAGGAACGTCAAAAAAACATGATGTGACCAACACCGCAACCACATAAACTGCGATTGTCTGTAGCCTGTTCATTGGGGCGGCTATTATATCAAGCGTATCCCGATGGTGCAAACGGAATCAACGAATAACAATGAACTATTTTATCGCCTTGCGGATTTCCTTGTTTATCCTGACGCTGCACCAGTCCCGCCGCACATCGAGCAGTAATCAGCCGACATCGGCTCCCTTACACCGGCCTCTTCGCACGGCTCGTTGTGCAGCCTCTCAGCAGTCTGCGGGTCGAGCGACTTGGCCAGATGCGTCTTCCAGTCCAGATTACTCCTGGCGATGCTCAACTCTTTGTCCTGTTCGACGGGCGCTTTTTAGCCCGCGAGCCACATCAGCCGCGTGCGCAGCAATCTTCGACGCAATCACACCCGCCCGCACGTCTTCGATATTCGGCAGGCCCAGATGTTCTCTCGGCGTAACATAGCACAGAAATGATGCCCCGTAAAACGCCGCCGCCGTCCCGCCGATTGCCGATGTTATATGGTCGTAGCCGGCCGCAATATCGGTCACCAGCGGCCCGAGCACATAAAACGGCGCCCCGTGGCAAATCCGCTGCTGGATTTCCATATTGTATTGTATCTGGTCAAACGGCACGTGTCCCGGCCCTTCGACCATAACCTGACAGCCCGCCTCTTGTGCTCTTGTCGTAAGTTCGCCCAGCGTTTCCAGCTCAGCAATCTGAGCCGCATCGGTCGCATCGGCTATCGCACCCGGCCGAAGCCCGTCACCCAATGAAAAACATACGTCATATTCAGCCATCAGCCCGCACAAATCATCGAACATCTCATACAAGGGATTTTGCTTATTGTGATACAGCATCCACTTAGCTAATAGCGCACCGCCCCGGCTGACAATACCACAAACTCGGCTTTTCAGCAGCGGCAGATGTTCTTTCAGCACACCGGCGTGAATCGTAAAAAAGTCGACCCCCTGTTTCGCCTGTTTTTCGATAACCTGCAGAATTATCTTTTCATCCACGTCTTCGACGCCTCTGCCTGCTATCACCTGATAAATCGGCACCGTCCCGAAAGGCACCGGGCACTGTGCCAGCAGCTTCTCGCGTGTATCATCGAGGTCGCCGCCGGTGCTTAAGTCCATAATCGCATCAGCCCCCGCCTCAAGTGCAGCTTTCATCTTTTCAATCTCAGCTTCTACCGAAGAACGAACGCTGCTCGTGCCGATATTTGCGTTTATCTTGGTACGAAGTGCCCGCCCGATACCGATTGGCTTGAGGTTAGTTCTGATATGCAGTTTATTCGCCGGTATCACCAGCCGACCAGCCGCAATCTCGTCCCGGATAAATTCAGCATCGACCTCTTCAGCCTCAGCCACAAACCTCATCTGCTCAGTGATTGTGCCTGTTTCTTGCTGTTTGTAATTGCGTTGCCATTTATTGAACTCCGTACAAAAACAAAAATCGCTTCCGTAGGAAGCGACTCTCAAACCAACCGCCGAATTTCAGCCGACTGCATCACTTTCCTACGCAGGCATACCCGCCCCCTTTCTTGCGAAAGCAAGAAGGGGGGCTGTCCTGATCAGGTTCAAAGGGTTTTTTCTCAGATGCCGCACCAAACTAGCTACGCCTATTGGTGCGGCACCACCCCTAGTGAACTAATTCTATTATATCCTGCACTACCCCACTGGGCAAACAAATTTATCCGCCTGTGGCGGATTATGCGGTAGTTTCACGCCTTCCCAAAAACCGGATGTGGGCATCCGCTGGCTTAATATCTTGCATCCGCTTTCAGTTACCAGAACATCGTCTTCGATGCGGACCCCAAGTTTGCCCGGCATATACACCGCCGGCTCAATCGTAAAAACCATCCCCGCCTGCAATTTACCTTTACTTTTTTCTGATATGACCGGCTCTTCGTGCACTTCCAGGCCGAGGCCGTGCCCCGTCCCGTGCCCGTAAACAGGCAAACCGTATTTTCTAATCACCGCACGTGCCGCTGCATCGACCTTTTTTATCTCGACCCCCGGCTTTACCATTTTTATCGCAGCAGCCTGCGCCTCTTTAACCGCTTCGTAAACCTTTTTATAAAAACCACCCGTTCTGCCAACCACAAAGCACCGCGTCAAATCGCAGCAATAGTTTCTGTACCGCACACCGAAATCGATAAGCACCGTATCATCTTTTTTAAGCTTTCTCGTCCCCGGCTGATGATGTGGCCGTGAGGCGTTGGCACCGAAGGCAACGATTGTCTCGAAACTATTTTTCGCCCCCAGTTTGCGAATCGCAAAATCCAGCGAACCCGCTAATTCGTTCTCGGTTACGCTCGGCCTTATGTGTTTCAAAGTCTTCTCAAGCGCTTCCGCTGCGATTTGTGCAGCTTTTTTAATCGCTGCGATTTCACTGTCGTCTTTACTGCTGCGCAGCTTTTCGATGATACCGGCAGTGCTGCCGACCCTGCCTTTGACTTTTTCTTTAAGCTTTTCAAAGTCGCCGAGCGAAGTGGATTTTTCAACCGTTATTGCCCGTACCGATTTTAGTTTTTTTACTTGTCCTGAGCACAGTCGAAGGACCAGTTCCGCTGCCGTCTCAACCATCGGCTTACTTCGCTCAATTATCCTGCAGCCGGGGCATTCGCTCTTTGCCTGCTCGGTGTATCTGCTGTCGGTTAAAAGATAAACACCCCTTTTGTGACCTGTCGAATCCATTGGTAATCACCGCCCAACTGTCTCCGCCCGAAAAGCCGGTAATGTAAGTTACATTCGCCGGCTTCGTAATCAAAAAGAAGCTTATCTTTTTTCGCTTTAGCGACTGCCGAATCGTCCTGACTCGCCTTTTTATTATCTGGCCTTTCTCCATTTCTTTTGCCTGCCGACCAACGGCTATATAAACAAATATAATTGTTCAACGAGCTTCTGGCAAAATATAATCCGCCAATACGTGGCGGATAAACTTTTTTTTCTGAGTCATTTGGCTTCTGCCTATTTTATTTTTATATTTTCATTGGATAGAAGAATTGGCTGGGGGGGAAGTCGGCTTCGAAGTGTTTGTGCCGACTGTACGCCTGTGGCTACGCCTGGCCTTGCTGCCTGAGAACTAACAGCTTCAATTAACTCTTTTTTTCATCACGGGGGGGACGGTTTGCCGCCGTCCCTTTTTTTATAGCTTGTCCTGACGTCTGCCTTTCCGCGTTACGAATTGTCATCCGCCTTTCGCGTTACAATGCCCCGTAGCTTTCGGTTTTAACTGTTCTGACAAATAGTTGAGTTATAATGATTATATTACCTATTCGGACAAGCGTTCGGCCACGACATACACCATACACAAATTACGCCCTGATAGCCGCCAATATCGCTATTTTTCTTTCGCAGTTCCACTTGGACCCGCACACACATCATCTTGCTTCCCGACCCTGGGTAGAGCAGCTTATGCTCACGCCCATTCAGCCGCATCTGTGGCAGTTTCTAAGCTACGCATTTCTTCACAGCTCTCTTCTGCACATCGGCGGAAATATGTTCTTCCTGTACCTGTTCGGCAACAACGTCAACGATAAGCTCGGCCACGTCGGCTATTTGTGCCTTTATCTGGCCGGTGCGGTCTTTAGTGCCGTAGGCCATACACTCGTAAGCACCCAGCCCGTTCTCGGAGCCAGCGGTGCCATCGCCGCCGTAACCGGCGCTTATCTTGTCCTGTTCCCGCAGAGCCTGATTGCGGTCTTTTACTGGTTCTTCTATTTTATTGATACTATCGACATCCCCGCCCTGTACTTCATCGGCTTCAAATTGATTTTCTGGGACAATGTCCTCGAAAGAAGCATTCCCAACGTTGCTTACGAGGCGCATCTTGGCCGGATATGCCTTCGGCATCGCCGCTATGTCGATTATGCTTGCTACCGGCCTGCTGACAAGCACCGGCTTTGACCTCTGGTCGATGATAAAACTATGGAACCGCCGACGCCAATATCGCGACGTCGTCGCCGCCGGCTTCGACCCGTTCACCGGCCGCACGTCAACAAAACAGATAGAGGTCAAAGACGTAACAAAACCCCCTTACCTTCGACCAGAACTAAAATTGCAAAAAATAGAGCAGCTTCGCAGCGACATCGCCGGCCAAATGCTGCAGCGGAATCTCTCCGCCGCTGCCGAAAAATATCTCGAGCTTATTGCCCTTGACAGCGACCAGCTTTTGCCTCGCCAGTACCTGCTCGATATCGCCAACCAGCTCACCACCGAAAACAGACACGCCGACGCCGCAAAGGCCTATGAGCAGTTCCTGGCTCATTACGAAAATTACGAATACATTGAGCAGGTCCAGTTAATGCTCGGCTTATTGTATTCTCGTTATCTCGATAAGCCCAGCCGCGCCAAAAAACATCTTCAGGCCGCCGTCCGAAAAGCTTTCCGACGCCGGCCAATTAAAAATGTGCCGCGACGAACTCGAAAAACTACAAAACTAAAACCTCACTTTCTGTCACTCCCACAAAACTTATCCCAAGCGAATTTGAAGGGACGCAATACAAAACCATGTTTAACCCGCTACCTCTGCCCAGTTTTTCAGCCTTTCGACTTTGCTTCTCGACCGCTTTCCTTGACATTTTTAGGCTGGCTCCCAGCCAGCCGTTCAAATCTCAAAATGACCTGAAAAATCATCATTTACGGATTGAAGTTGCTCCTGTTATTGAGGTTTAAAATGTTAAAACGCGGAGAACGTTAAAAAACCTATTTAAAACTCCAAACATTTTCTTGACTATGACTCCGCTGGAATGGCTCAAGGTCTGTTTCTGCACGAAAAAAAACTTTGACAATCACCTTGAGAGTGAAATATCATATATAATACCGGATGGTAAGGGCTGGTATTATCTCCATGATGCGCTTGCTTCTTAAAATTTTTGAAATGTGTAGGAAATTACTAAAGAATCAATATAAATATAAGGAGATTTTGAGATGAAGAATTCAGCCAAAGATGTTTTAAAGACAACTTTGGTTTTTGGGGTAATTCCGCTTATGCTTGTTGCAAGCGGATGTACAACAACTATGCCAGTTGGAGGTACAGGTGTTTTGTCAACATATCAGCAAAAAACCTTGAATCTTGCTACTCAAAGAGCCATCGACCAGGCTGGCATTGATGCGAAGTTCTTAGGAAACGAAAAACTTTATGTTGACATTAAAGGCGTTGGATCTGCGGACTTAGGAAAGCAGCATGTAAGTGGTAAAATACTTTCTATACTTGAAAGTAAAGGAGCCAACATCGTCGAGGACAAATCAACGGCTGAATCAGTTCTTGTTTGCAATCTTAGTTTGGCCGGCGTAGATACGCAGTTCGGTCCGACTCTTTTTGGACGAAAAATAGATACTAAAGCTGATGTAGGTTTGGAATTCAAGAAGGGGCAAGGCTCCCAGGTTGTCCAAAAAAATGGTTCGGGAACTGCGTTATTTCACCAAGAATGGTTTTTGGGATTTGGTCCATCTGAGTCGCTAAAGTAAAAAAATTCTCCGGTGGCAGAGTTGTCAAAAGAGTTTTATCGAATCTTAACTTATGATGGTGTGCGGGTACGGATTTAGTTTTTGGAGAATAACGATGAACATAATCAGACATCGGGCTTATATTTTATTTGCAATTTTAATCCTTCCCACTCTCCCGTTTTTTCCCGGTTGTAATGCCCCAAAGGACCAGTTAAACATCTTTAACAAGCAGTTTTGAATGTCAGACTATGACAACTCTGCCCTTTTCGCCCAGAAAAATATGAGCAACCGGAAAGACCCGACAGGCGAAGACCTGCTCTGGGCCTTGCAGCTTGCCACAATCGAAAGAATCCGTCAAAATTACCAGAAAAGCACGGAGTATTTCGACAAGGCCGAGGATATGCTTAAGTATTATGATGAGCAGTTTAAGGGCGGCGATATTGTTGGCTCAACGGCCGTTAATGAAAATGTAATCCCTTATAGAGGCGAAGAGTATGATGGCGTGATGGTCAATACATACAAAGCTCTCAACTTTATGGCCGAAGGCAAAATGGACTTGGCCCGCGTCGAGTTTAATCGCGCTCTCGACAGGCAAAGACGTGCAAAAGAAAAATTCGTCGAAGAAATAAATAAACTAAACGCCGAGATGGAGAAAAACCAGCAGCAAAACGCATTTGCAAAATCCACTGCTGAAAATCCGACAACACACGACCTGCTGGCCCAAAAATACCCCAATCTCTACAACTTCCAGGCTTATCCCGATTTCGTCAATCCTTTTGCGACCTATTTGGCGGGTGTATTTTTTAATCTCGTTGGCGACCACGCCAAGGCGGTGGATTTACTCAAAGAATCCTACGGCATGGTCGGAAACAATCCCTTTATAGCCGAAGACCTCAGTGTTACTGAGAAGGTACTTAACGGGGGAGGTCGGCTCGAAAATACGGTCTGGGTAATATTTGAAAATGGCCTGGGGCCTGTAAAAGAAGAATTCCGAATCGATCTCCCGTTGTTTATTGCGACAAGTCAGGTTAAATATGTGGGCATTGCTCTGCCAAAATTGGAATTCAGAAACCAAGCGTATCCATATCTGCTTGTAAATTCTGATGGCAAGGAGTATATGACGCTTCCCGTCGCTGATATGGACAGGGTCGTCCAGACCGAGTTCAGCAAAGATTATGGCGGTATTTTAATAAGGGCTATTATATCGGCAACGGCAAAAGCGGTTGCTCAATATGCCCTTGAGCAGCAGGGCTCCAATGCTGCAACAATGCTTCTACCTTCGCAGTGGCTGCATATAGTTTCGCATCGACTGCTGCCGATGTAAGGATATGGACGACTTTGCCGAAAGATTTTCAGGTTGCCCGCTTCCCGAAGCCCAAAAACGGCAAATTAAAAATTACTCCCCCGGCTCTATTCCCCTTGACATTGATATTCCTCAGTGTAATAATGCTGTTGTATATGTTAAAATAATAACTAACCAGGCCGTGCCGGTATATAATGTTATGGCTTTTTAAGCTGATATCTTCTATTAATAGGGGTAAAAAATGAAAACGATTACGAGCATATTGTTTTTTGCTGTTGTGTTGGCGTTTGCAGGCTGCAATAAGCATGAACAAATCCACCTCAGGTCCGAGGTCGCAAACGACAATCTCGCCAATAACATCGTGACCCGCCCCGTCGCCTTTGCCTTTAGCGCATTGATTGGCGAAGGCATCGAAATCAGCGAGGCTGTTATGAGGAGAAACAAAGCCGGATTTCTCGAGCTTAACGTTAACGGCTTCAACAACTCACAATTTACCAAAAAGTTCCAATACAGGGTGGAATGGCTTGACCAGGACGGCGTGTTGATTCAAACCAAAACGAGTGTCTGGCAGCGAATGTCGGCGATGGGAAAGTCCCACTTTAGCTTCAAAGTCGTCGCTCCGAGGCCGGAAGCTGTAAATTTCAGAATGGATACGAGAAAGTGGGAGTAAATTATGAAAACAAAAATATTACAAATCATCGCATTAATCGGTATTCTGGCTGCAGGCTGTGAGCAGAAAACTGCATACATCGACACTATGCATGATGACGGCAAGCCCGTTATGGCCCTTGATTACAGGGACTTTGACCAGGCCGCCAGTGAAATGGTTCAGTCTATGCTTGGTTCCGGCGCCCTGAAAAAAGCGGATGGCAGCAGATATGTTATGGCAACAGGCCGTATCGTAAATGATACTATGCAGAGAATCGACACCGACCAGCTAATGGCCAAAGTCGAGCAGGAGCTTCTCAACAGCGGCCAGGTCGTTATGACCTCCGCCGTCGGCAGCAAAATAGACCAAACGACTTATGACATAAGGAAGGATATTAAAGATTCGGACGTCGGGGAGGAATTTGACCAAAACACCCTTCCGGGAAAAGGCACGTTGATTTCGCCTCACCTGAGTGTCTCCGGCAAGATTTTCCAGAGAAACATCCGCTACGACAATGACCGCCAGCAGGTTGAGTACTATTTCCAGCTCAGGGTTACAGAAATTGCCAGTGGACTTGTAGTCTGGCAGAATGAAACCCTTATCGGCAAACGCGGCAGCAATAAATCTGTTGCCTGGTAATAATA
>CAVXEF010000042.1:0-12314 GCA_963760535.1 uncultured Phycisphaerales bacterium | reverse complement strand
CAAATAGATGCGAGCGAGAGGAGTCGAACCTCCACGTCCTTTAGGGACACAAGGTCCTAAGCCTTGCGCGTCTGCCAGTTCCGCCACGCTCGCATAAGAAACTAAAAACTCAAAACTAAAAATGGAGTCCGCTTCGCGGACGATTTTTTTACTTTTCTTTTTCCTGTTTTGTGATTTGTTCGATTTTCTTCTCGGCTTTTTGCAAAATGGCTCGGCAGTGTTTTATAAGTCCCATTCCCTGTTCGTACTGCGTCAGGCTCTGTTCGAGTGAAATCTGGCCTTCCTCGATTTTACTTACGATATCGGTAAGTTTTTTTATCGCCTGCTCGAATGACAACTTGCTTATATCATTATTATTGGTTTTGTCGCTCATAAAGTTTCCCGTCAGCTTTTAGTTTTGGATGCCGTTTTTCTATCCTTATTTAGAACTTGTACTGCTTGTGGCGGCGTTCGCCTCGGCAAAATTACTAACCGGTTTGCCGTTAATCTTCACATTTTCCATAACCAGATTCTTAACGCAGCTAATTACAGACAGGTTGGGGTCCCATACGTTATCGAACGTACAATTTTTCAGACGAACATCGGTTATCGGCGAACGCTCATAGCCTTTAAGGAACAGTGCATACTTACTTTTCTTGCTGGTAACATTCTCCACATTGACATTCCGAACGGTCGGTGCGAATTTGCCTTTATCACCTTCTCCATAAAAATAAAAAATATGCAGTATCGATTCTTTTACCTGGCCGACAGTGACATTTCTCATATAGACATTTTCTATAAAACCGCCGCGGACGGAATTGGTTTTGAGCCGCAGTGCCCGGTCCAGGTTCGGGTCATCCATTGTGCAGTCTTCAGTAAAAACATTTCTGACGCCTCCGGTCATTTCACTGCCGATAGCCACTCCCGCGTGTCCTGCTTTCATCTGGCAGTTGCGGACAATGACATTTTCGGTTGGTACATTTACCCGTCTGCCGTCGTTGTTCCTGCCCGACTTTATGGCGATACAATCATCTCCCGTGTTGAAATAGCAGCCTTCGATAAGAACATCTTTGCATGATTCGGGGTCGCAGCCGTCATTATTCGGGCCTATGCCGTCAATCCTCACGTTTCTAACGGTAATATTCTGTGAAAGCACCGGATGAATATGCCAGAAAGGGCCGTTTCTGATTGTGATTCCTTCTATGAGGATATTTTTGCACAGATACGGCTCAATCATATTCGGTCTTAACGTTTTGCCGCCGAACTGTCTTTTTTTAACCGGCACGCCGTCCTGACCCTGCTTGAGAAGAGCATTTCGGTCGGTAGGCAGAGCTTTCCACTTCCACCAGGCCTGGCCCTGTCCATCAAGTGTTCCTTTGCCTGTTATGGCGATGTTTTTCTGCTTATAGGCATAAATTAACGGCGAATAATTCATACATTCAATACCTTCCCAGCGGGTATATACAGTCGGCAGATACATATTGGGGTCTGTCGAAAATTTTATAACAGCGCCTTCTGAAACGTAGAGGTTGATGTTACTTTTCAGATGAATCGCACCGGTCAGGAAAGAACCGGCCGGGACCACAACCCGCCCGCCGCCGGCCTGGCTGGCGGCTGATATCGCCTTTTTAAAAGCTTCGGTGCAATTTGTGTTTCCATCCCCGACCGCACCGTAGTCGGTGATTTTGAAATCCCTGTCAGGGAAAGCAGGAGCTTTAATCCTGCTCAAAATTTTGGGGACCTGCTCCCAGCCTGCGTTTGCCTGACTGACCGGTCCGGCCAGCAGGACAAGACAGACCAGCAGCAGTAAAATACTGTTCAGAATAGCTGTAAAACCTGTTGAGCTTTTTTTTGTCATTTTGCTGTTCCTTGAATGTTGACTTTGAAAACGGTTATTTTACTTTTTTGTAACCCTGCTTTCAATCAGATTTTCATTTTTGAGCTCTGTTATAAGCAAATCGCCGACATTGACCTGGGCGGTGCTTGTGACGACTTGTCTGGTAGCGGCATCCTTTGTTATGCTGTAGCCGCGGTTGAGGACGCTTTTGGGATTACAGGCTGACAATTTCGCCGCCTGCGTCTCAAGCCGGATTTTTAAGCCGGAGAAAACCTGGCCGATTTTTTCATTTATCCTGCTGTTAATATTGTTTAATGAGATTTTCCTGTCAGCTAAGATTCGGTGAGGCTCGATTTTCAGAATTTGCTCAAAATATGATTGCAGAATTCCGCGGATATTAAGAATAAGGGATTTGGCTGACTCAGCCAAACTGCTTTGGAGTTCATCGAGCATCTGCTCTCTATTTTGAATTATGATAAGCGGTTTGCGGAACATCGTAGCAGCAAGGATTGTCTCGAGTTTTTGCGCGGATAACTTAAGTGTGGACGCCGTATTAAGCCGAATCCGTTTATATGCAGAATCTATCTGTTCCAACACTTCTCTGATGTCCGGCACAGCTATTACACCTGCCTTTGTCGGTGTCGATGCGCGTGCATCGGCAACCAAGTCAGCGATTGTCACATCAACTTCATGGCCGACTGCGCTTATTACAGGAATCTTTGAATTGAATATTGCGCGTGCGACGACTTCTTCATTGAACGCCCACAGGTCTTCCATTGAGCCGCCGCCCCGGCCAACAATGATGACGTCCAGTTTCAACGAGACATTTTTTCTGTTGACGTCTTTTATCGCTGCCGCGATTTTTTCAGCCGCTCCTTCGCCCTGCACCGGCACATCGTAAAAGAAACAATTTCGCACAGCGGCCAGCGGTTATAAATACTGTCCATTATGTCACGCATCGCAGCGCCGGATTCGCTGGTCAGTATGCCTATGCGAAATGGAAATCTCGGCAGCGGCTTCTTGTGTTTGCTCATCGAAGAGTCCTTCAGCCTCAAGTCTTTTTCTCATCTGCTCGAATGCAAGCTGAAGTGCCCCCACGCCTGCCGGTGTCATCGATTCGACGTAAAACTGATATTTGCCCTGCGGCGGATAAACGTCGATATGGCCTTTTGCCAATACAGCCAGCCCGTTTTCCGGCTTGAATTTCAGAGCCCTGTATTTATCGTCCCACATCACGCAGCGCAGAATGGCGTTTTCATCCTTCAAGTCGAAGTAGCAGTGCCCGCTCGAATGCCGCTTAAAGCCGCTTATTTCGCCGGCAACCGCAATCTGCGACGGAAGAGTCTCCTCGAGCACTGCCTTAATCAGCGAGGTTACCTGGCTTACCGAATAGATTTTGGGCTCCTGGCTTGCCATATCTGCCGCAATTATAGCCTGCAAACCCCGGACCATCAATCTTCGACAAGCTCAGGATGGTGAGCAAAGTCAAACCATTTCCAATTGCCCCGTTATCTCCCAAAAAGCAGAAATTGTCATATCTTGGAGACTCTTCTTGAGACAATTTGTACCGAGATGGCAATTTTTTTGTGATTTGTGACATACTGTTGTCACACCTGTCGGAAAAATGTGGCAAAACATTATCGGAACAACCGATTGTTTTCTGCAGGTGCCACGCAAATCGCCGAGGTTGTGATAAATCCGCCAGAAGCGGATAAATGTAAACCCGCCGTAGGCGGTAAAAATCAGCCGGGCTGGCTCCGGGGGGAGCACGGCTGAAACAAGGTCTCTTATTCGATGCGCTTTCTGTAGAGCTTCGTCTGGAGGGCGTTTTTCCAGCCGGTCCAGTTCGAATCGCTCTGCTCACTGTCAATTGCCGCTGTTACCTGGTTTATCTTGGCGTCCAAATCATCAATATAATAGACCATAAAGGCCTCCGGCGTGGCCGGCAGCTTCGGCGAGCCGAACTCATATTCGCCGTGGTGCGACAAAATAATGTGGCTGAGAGCATCGAGGACCGTCTGGTCAATTTTCGTACCTTTTGCCGCAAGGGCATCGGCCTTGCGATTTAACATAATAAGACTTTGAGCGATATGGCCGAGTAGCTGGCCCGAGTCGGTATACGAAAAGGCCATATCGTACGTAAGCTCTTCGGTCTTGCCGATATCGTGAAGAAAAATCCCCGCTAAAACCAAATCAGGCTGCACCTGCTCATACAAAGGCAATATCGCTGCAGCCACTCGCAGCATATTGTGGGTGTGCTCCAGCAGCCCGCCTAAATAATCGTGATGTATTTTCATAGCCCCCGGACAACTGCGAAATTTCTCCATAAGCTCATCGTCGGCCAAAAATTCTCCGACAATCGCCTTTAACTGCGGATTTTTAATCCGGCCGACCATCTTTTTAACCTCGTCAAACATCTGCCCGACATCCTTGGTCGGTCCGCGCCAGAAAATCCTCAATGCGGACTTTGGCCGCATCAACTACACTGATGGTATTGACAATAATTTGCAGCTTATCTTGATAAAGCTCGCTTCTTCCCTGTACATGGACAAAGCCGGGCTTCGCAAGTGCCTTGTAAACGGCCTCGGTCGCCTGCCACATCCGGGCGTTCAACTGGCCCGTGCGGTCGCAAAGGAACATCGCTATATACAGGTCGCCTTTGGTTGTGCTCCGCAGTATCGGCTCTCTTACCAAATAAATATCATCGATTGTCTCACCAGGGCTGATTTCTGCGATAAACTTATGTGCCATCATCCAACTCCAGATATTATTGCTGAATTTGTCCAGTCGCCGACGCTCCAAAGCTATAGCGACGGAGCGATGATATTCTTAAAGCCGCTTTTATGCAAGCAATGATTTTTCACTTTACGTGTGTGGGTTTTATTTTTATCCTACTTGTACGCCGTAGGCGTATCGATGAACTATACGTAAGATTTTAAGGAGCGATATGCGATACAGCCGGATGTTAATCCCGACGGTCAAGGAAGTGCCCGCCGACGCTGAAATCCCCAGCCATCAATTGATGATTCGTGCCGGCCTGATGCGTAAATTGGCCAGCGGAACTTATACCTATCTGCCGTTAGGCTGGCGGTCTCTGCAGAAGGTCATCAATATCGTCCGCGAAGAAATGAACCGGGCCGGCGCACAGGAAATCCTTATGCCCGCCGTCCAGCCGATAGAGCTGTGGCAGAAGACCGGCAGAGACGTTGACTATGGGCCGACAATGGCAAAATTCACCGACCGTCACGGCCGGGAAAACGTCCTCGCCCCCACCGCTGAAGAGGTTGTTACAAGCCTCGCCGCCGGCGAGATAAACTCGTACAAGCAGCTTCCGATGAATATCTATCAGATAAGTTTCAAATTCCGCGATGAGTTTCGGCCGCGTTTCGGCGTGCTGCGCAGCCGGGAATTCATTATGAAAGACGCCTACAGCTTCCACGCCGACGCCGAAAGTCTCGATGAAACATACAAACTGATGTACGAGACGTATTGCAGAATTTTCAAACGCTGTGGCCTGGAATACGTTATCGTCGAGGCCGAGTCCGGCGAAATGGGCGGCTCCGGCTCACACCAGTTCACCATCCCCTGCGAATCCGGCGAAGATATTATCGTCCATACCGAAGACTGCTCCTATGCCGCTAATCTCGAAAAGGCAGCGGTTGACCCCCTGCCAAAAGACAAGACGAAGTACGAGGGACGAGGGACGACAAATCCCGCCAATGCAGATTGTCCACACCCCGAATATCGGCAGCATCGAAGCAGTCTGTGCCTTTTTGAAAACCCAGCCGAAGGATATGATAAAAACGCTGATTCACGCCGACCGCTTCGACCGCAAAGCGAGGCAAGCGGCAATAACGTAATCGCAACGCTCATTCGGGGCGACCACGACCTTAACCCGGAAAAACTCACGCAGGCTCTCGGTGGCAAAACCGCCAACCTTGCTGATGAAGCCACTATCGAAAAAGTTACCGGTGCCAAAGTTGGCTTTGCAGGACCAACCGGCCTGGCTGATAAAGTTGATAAAATGATTATCGACCATGCCGTCGCAGCGATGGCGGTCGGCGTTACCGGCGCAAATAAAACCGATTATCATACTAAAAACGTTGTGCCCGGCAGAGATTTCCCGCTCGAAGGTGATAATGTAATTGTCGCAGATATCCGCAACGCCGTTAAAGGCGACACATATAACGGCAAGAAACTGCTGTTTAAACACGGCATTGAAGTCGGCCAGGTCTTCAAACTCGGCACAAAATACAGTGAAAAACTCGGCTGCAAAATTCCTCGACGAAACAGGGCAGGAAAAGCCCTGCATTATGGGCTGCTACGGCATCGGCATAAACAGAATAATCGCCTCGGCAATCGAGACAGGCAACGACGAAAACGGAATCATCTTTCCCATAAGTATCGCACCCTTTGAAGTTATCGTTACCTGCGTAAATCAGGATGATAAAGAGGTGGTAAATGCCGCTGAAAAAATCTACCAGCAGTTGCTCAATAAAGGTATTGATGTTTTACTTGATGACAGAGATATACGTGGCGGCGTGAAATTCAAAGATGCTGATTTGCTTGGAATACCTGTGCGGTTACCGTCGGCAGCAAATCCGTCGCACAAGGCAACGTCGAAATAAAGCTGCGCCGCGAACCGCAGAGCCAAAAAGTTTCCATTAAAGAATCAGCGGATAAAACTATCGAACTGGTCAACTCACTAAAGAAACAGTTGAATGGTTAAATCAGTTAATGAGCGATAAAAATGTGGAATCTACAAACCCCTAAACCCGCAAAGCTGATAATCGGCATCCTGGCAGCCGATGAAGATTGTCTAAAGGCAGCGGTCGAAGCAATAAAGGCCAAGTTCGGCAGAGTTGATTTTGTAAGCGATGTCTGGCCATTCGACCAGACTGATTATTACAGAGACGAAACCGGCGAAAATATTTTAAGGCAGTTCGTCAGTATCGAAAAACTGATTGACCCGGGAAAGCTTTCCAAAATCAAACACAAAACAAATAAGATCGAGCAAAAGCTGGCCAAGCAATCAGCCTCTGATTTACTCAGGCCGGCCAATCTTGACCCGGGTATAATCGAGCCTTCGAAGCTGATTTTGGCGACAACAAAAAACTATTCGCACCGTATATATATCGGCAAAAAAATATACGCAGAAGTAACATTGATTTTTGACAAAGGCAATTGGAAACCCTTCGAATATACCTATCCCGATTACAGACAGGATTGTTATCATGATTTCTTCAGTAAAGTAAGAACGCGATTAGTGGAGCAGTTAAAATCATAACGTTAACCCCATTAGCAGTAATCTTACTGACAGGTGCGTTTGCCATCTCGGCTGTCCTGACGGCTGTGGTAAGGAAAATCGCAGCAGGTGTTGGCTTTGTCGCCAAACCAACAGCCGACAGGTATCACCAAAAGGTCGTCCCGCTCGGCGGCGGAATTGCAATCTTTACTACCATAACTACCGTCATAATTGCTGCCGCAGTCGCGATAAAATTTCTGCTTGTCCCCGGCCACCTTGCCTGGCTCGCCGAATCGGCTAACATTAACCCAGCCGATTTTTTGGGAAAAACAAATCAGCTTGGGATTATACTGCTCAGCTGCGCTTTTCTTGTTTTTGCTTGGCCTGTGCAGATGACAAAAAACCCCTCGGCCCATTTCTCAAACTCGCCGCTCAGTTCGCCGTCGCCCTAATCGCCGCCGGTTTTGCGGAAGTCAGAGTTGAGTTATTCATCGAAAACAAAATAGTTACAACCCTGCTGTCGGCATTCTGGATAGTTCTTATTATCAACGCCTTTAACTTTCTCGACAATATGGACGGTGCATCAGCCGGCATCGCCGTTATAGTAAGCACGGTTCTGTTCACCGCAGCAGCCCTGAGCGGACAGGTCTTTGTCGGCGGAATGGCACTTGTTTTCATCGGAACACTGCTGGGTTTTCTGATATTCAATTTCCCGCCCGCCAAGATTTTTATGGGTGATGCAGGCTCACTTGTGGTAGGTTTTTTCGTTGCGATTCTTAGTCTTCGCACCACCTATTATCACCAAGCCCAGAACGGCCACTGGTATCCGGTGCTTTTGCCCCTTATTGTTATGGCCGTTCCGCTTTACGATTTTATCAGCGTAACAACCTTGCGCATAAGAGCGGGCAAAAGCCCGTTTGTCGGTAACACTCAGCACTTCTCACACCGATTAAAAAACCGCGGACTCAGCGATACCCAAACGGTTCTGACATTATATTTAGCTACGCTTGCCACAAGTCTCGGCGCGGCCTTTCTGTACCAAGTCAATTTCGCCGGTGCAGTTCTAATCTTCATCCAAACAGTTATGGTATTATCCATTATCGCTGTCCTCGAAACCGCTGTCGAAAATGAAAAAACAGCCGACTAACTCGAGTTTATCCAAAAACAAAGCCTTAGTGTATCTGGAATATATACTCTTTGGCATCTGTCTTTGTGTAATCGCACTTCGGACCACATTTACCGAAGGCCTCGGTGCACAATCAGCCAATCAGCCGAATCTATCCAGCAGTGTGTACAGCTTATCGATATCGGCTGTACTGATATTCTCGTTCGTCCTCTGGTTTCTGTGCAGCCTTTTTAGCTCAAGGTTTTCATACCGTTTCGCCGGCATAGAAATCGGTTTGGTACTTTTCTGCGTGTCCGCCGCCGTCTCGGGTTTTTTGGCACCGGATAAGCGAATGGCGATTAACAATTCTATTGTTCTTGTAGCACCGATACTGATGGCTCTGCTGCTGGTCCAGATACTGAACTCTCCGTCAAAAGTAAAACTTGTTTTGGTTCTCATCGCCGCTCTGGGAATCGTCTCAGCCTATCGATGTTGGGAGCAGTATTCTGACAATGAGCGTTTGATTGAATTTTATGAGCAGGACCCTGCTGCCGTCCTTGCGCAGCAGCATATTACCCCCAACAGCTTAAAGCATTTCCAGTTTGAACATCGTTTGTACTCGAAGGACATCAGCGGCTTTTTCACAACGAGTAATTCCGCCGGTTCTTTTGCTTTGTTGGCGTCTTTCACCGTTATCGCCCTATTCATTGACAAATATAAAAATCGCAGCTTTGACTCACTCGGATTTGCCTGGCTCATTACCCGCGGCATTGCGGCCGCAGTTGTCATTTCGGGCCTGGTAATTACCGCAAGCAAGGGCGCAATCGGCTCCGCACTGGCCGCGGCGGCAATGTTCGTTGCATACCTGTGCTTTGGCAGCCGGTTGAATAAACACAGAAAAGCCATATTGGTCTTTTGTATACTGCTCGCCTTAGTCGGCATTTGTGCAATCGCCTGGTATGGAATAACCTATGGCCGACTGCCCGGCGGAAAATCAATGCTGGTCCGATGGCAGTACTGGCACGCCGCAGCACAGATGTATGCCGACCATCCTTTCACGGGCGTCGGCCCGGGCAATTTCGCCCATTTCTATCCACATTACAAACCCGCTGCAGCACCGGAGACCGTAGCCGACCCCCACAATTTTGTCCTCACCATTCTGACGCAATACGGCCCTGCCGGTCTTATCGCGTTTTTAGCTATGATTTTCCTGCCGTTATGGACGGCATCATCTCCCGCCCCTGCCAGCCGCTCACCGCAAGTTCAGCAGCCAGAACCATCCTTCAAAAAATTGGCGATTGTCCTGGCGATTATCGTATCGGCAACCCTATTGCTTATCAGGCCGATTGTTTTTCCAATGCCGCCGGCCGCCTCGCTTCAGGAAAAAATGGCCGGCATACTCATATTGTATATAATGCCCGTCGCTGTATTCATTGCGGGCTTGCTGCTCGTGGCAGCAGGTGAAAACCCGGCAAAAAACCCCGGCACAAGTATTGCCACTGCCGCCCTTTTTTGCGCTATTTTAGGCGTCGCTTTGCATAACCTCGTGGACTTCGCCATTTTTGAGCCTGGCGTATCAACCGCATTCTGGGCACTCATCGCCTGCTTGATTGCACTGGATCACCACCAAAAATCCCGCAGGCAATTTGTTCTAAAACCGACTGTGTTTGTAAGGATTCTAAGCTCCGCAGCAGCAGCTTTAATAATCTGGGCCTACCTTAATTATGCCCTTGTTCCGGCAGCAAAGAGCATCGCCAAAATTCGACAGGCAGAGGATGCCGCCTCCGCCGGCGAATTTGAAATGGCTCATAACCTTCTGACTGCTGCTGCGAAAGACGACCCTTTGAACTCCATTCCTTCACTGCTGAACGGCCAATTGTATCTGCAAAGGTTCCTCGAATCTCAACCGAGACAAATTGATTTATTGCGGAAATCACAAAAGCACCTGCAGGAGGCAATTAAACGCAACAAAGTTGACTTTGAAAACTTCGAGCGGCTGACCGACGTCTACAATCAATGGGCAGAGGTCTCAGCATTTAAAAAAGATGACTGGCTGACCAAGGCTTTTGACAGTGCCAGCCGGGCGGTCGAGCTTTATCCAGGCGATGCCCAGCTTGAGAATCAAATCAGCCGAAATCGCCGAAAAATTAGGTAAAACCGACTTCGCTCTGCAGCAGTATAAAAAAGCAGTTGAAATCGAAGATGCGTATCGGCGGCAGTTTCGGATAATGTACCCCGACAGAGAAATCTTCAGCCGATTAGGCGAAGAAAAATATCAATTCGCGAAACAGCGGCTAAAATCCCTCACAGGCCAACCCCCTTAGTACGACATACGCACTACGATATACGAGCCATCACATCGTCAGGAATGTCGAAATTGGCATACGTATTTTGTACGTCGTCGTGTTCCTCAAAATCGTCCATCAGGGAAATTATTTTTTTTGCTGTCGCTGCGTCGCCGACCGGCACGGTACTTTTCGGCACCATCGAAATCTCGGCAACCGCAATTGCAATCCCTTTTTCCTGCAGCGTATCTTTTAATTGTTCATAGGTGGCTGGGTCACAGGTTATCTCGAATAGTTCGCCCGTGTTTTGCATATCGTCTGCGCCGGCAGCCAAAGCAATTTCCATAAGCTCGTCTTCAACGGCATCTGCGGTCCTGACGGTAATCAATCCCTTCTTACTGAACATCCAGTTGACACAGCCGCTTGTTCCCAATGAGCCGCCGTGTTTTTCGAAAAGCTTTTTAATCTCCGGGGCGGTACGATGGCGGTTATCCGTCAGCGCTTCCACCACAATAGCCACTCCGCCCGGCGCATAGCCTTCATAGACCACTTCTTCGAAATTGACCGTTCCCAGTTCGCCGGTCCCTTTTTTTATGGCTTTTGCGATGGTATCCTTGGGCATATTGGCCGCCTTGGCCTTGTCGATTGCGTACCGCAGCGACAGATTCGCATCTGGGTCACCACCGCCGTTCTTGGCAGCCACTATTACCATCCGGGCCAACTTACTCCATATCTTGCCCCGCCGGACATCATTTAACGCCTTTTTATATTTTATTCCCGCCCAGTGCGAATGCCCTGACATACACGCTCCTAACAAATAGTTGTGAAAAAACTTCAAAAAACAATGTTGCCCTTCAATAATTTTTCGACCGGCTCTGCCTGCCGACAGGCCTGCCTAAACCCTGATTATACCCTCTTTTTGCCGCCTGAGTAAGCATTTTTCCAAAAACCCTTAATCTTAAATGATTACCTGACCGATTTTTCTCTTGACCATATATCGAACAGAACCTAATATAAAACGAAGTTTACTATTGGTAAGGTGAGATTGTAAGCTGGCCCCATTGAGCTCAATGGTGTATCGCTAACCTGGAAAAGGGGCTAAGAAGGGGACAAGGTTTGTAAGACCTTGTCCAAACGGCAGTTAAGGTGTGAAGACGCTTTTCGATTCGGTCGCAGAACTTGTAAGGCCGGCAGCTGTTGAGTTCAGGTGCGGCTGAAGAAAAACGAATTTAGAGTGGGAAATCCATCGAGGAAAAAATTTTACCGTAGAGTCGTACGATGCTCGTGTTAAGCGCAAATCAATGGGTTTTTTGCCAACCGTGGATTTATCAATGCACGGTGTGCGGCGATTGCCCATAACTTTGTCGCTAAGTGAGCGAACTTAAGCTCTGCCGAGATGGATTCTCGCCATCTACGGTCATTTCTTTGCCCCTTAGGGGCCACCAGAAGCTGCCATCAATCTCCCTTAAGCAATTGTTTAACGTTAGTGTAAGTGCAGTCGCCGACGTGCCAAAGCTACTATGGCGACGGCACGTGGAAAGGTGGAAATTATGGACACCATAGTAACGACAGTTTGGAGCCAGCCTGCGGTATTGATAGTTTTTGGCTTTGTTCTGGGAATCTGCCTGGCTGTAATTATTTACCACGCAGTTTCCAAAACAAGAGCCAAGACCTTCGAGCAGGATATGCAGCGGCAGATTGAAGGTGCGAAAAGAGAAGCTGAAAATATAATTAAATCCGCTCAGATTGAGGCCGCCACCGAGGCCATCAAGAAAAAGAGCAGCTCACTGCTGAGGCAAACCAGACTCACGCCGGGCTGCATGAAATCGAAATGAGACTGACCAAGCGCGAGGATTCCCTCGA
>CAVXEF010000041.1:0-12961 GCA_963760535.1 uncultured Phycisphaerales bacterium | reverse complement strand
GCAGATTGACGACGTCTTCTTTGTTATATTCCAGCAGAGTCTTGAGAGCCTGGTGGTCATTTTCATTGTAGTACTGCCACCAGAGTTTGACAGCCATATGGCCATCGATATCGGCAAGCTTTCTTTTTATCCTGAGGCGGCACTCAACGGCTTTGAGGCCGCCCTTGAGATTATGCTTCCAGCAAGCATACATCAGGTCGGTGTGAATCAGTTTGGTTTTCAGGTCTACGCCGAGCTTTTCGCGAATAAAGGGGGCATCAAACCTGCTGCCGTTATAAGTGTAAATCTCATCGACTCCATCAAGTGCTCGCATCAGTTTAGATACAGAAATGTTGGATTCTATTAGCTGAACGACCTCGACTTTTGCACCATATTCGCGGCCGATACCTATAACGGTAATATCGCAGTAATCTCTGCTTAAACCTGTTGTCTCAATATCAAGATAAGCTCTTTTCTTCATTGCACAATTGCAGCAAACATACGAAGGATATGAGAACACCTCATAGGTAAACGCGATTGACTTGATTTCAAACTGTTAAAGTTGTTGACCTTTAGAATCAGGCTCGCTAAGCGGTGCTTGTGCAACTTCCGAAGATTCTGTTTCCAAACCAGGCGGGTGAACTTCCTTAATTTCGATGGGCGGCCTGTGCTGGTTTTCGCTGACTGTACCGGAGTCTGTGCTTATTGCTGTATCCGAGTGTATTCGGCCAGCTATCAACTCAGCTACTTTTTTGTAATCTTCTGCGCCGTGGCAGGAGGGTTCGTATTCGAAGATTGTTTTGCCGTAGCTGGGGGCCTCGGCTAACTTGATGTTTCTTCTGATGTAAACAGGTAGAACCTCAGCCTGCGACCAGGGGCAATCGGTTCCGCGGGCACTATCAAGAAACTGCTGGATGTCAGACCTGACCTCATTGGGCAGCGATACCCTGCTATCGAACATACATAGTAAAATCCACTTAACTTTCAATGTCGGATTGATTCTTTTGTTGACAAGCTCGACTGTCTGCAGCAGTTTGCCCAATCCCTGCAGGGCCAGAAAGTGCGGCTGCTGGGGAATCAGGATTTCGTCGGCTGCTGCGAGGGCGTTCAGGGTCAATAGTCCCAGCGAGGGCGGACAATCAATAAAGCAATAGTCAAATTTTTCGTGCGAGGCGTGGATTGCCTGCCGGAGAATGATTTCTCTGCCGACCACACTCACCAGCTCACTTTCGGCTCCGACCAAGTCGATATTGGCGGGCAGCAGCCAGAGGTTGGGACGCATAAATACAACTTCTTCTTCAAATTTTGCCGATTGTGTCAGCACGCCGTATGAGCCGGATTCGACTTTTTCCGGCTCAAGACCGAGATGTATGGTCAGATGCGCCTGCGGGTCGAGGTCGATAACCACAACTTTCAGCCCCATAGCGGCAAGAGCGGCGGCAGTATTAACCACCGTTGTGGTTTTACCAACGCCGCCTTTCTGATTTAGTACGGCAATTACTTTCAAGCGCGCCACCTTTTAGTGTTTTGGGTTTTCGGTTTTAGTTTTCTTGAGGACCGCATCGAGTACGCCATTGACGAACGCGGGTGATTGAGCGGTGCTGAATTTTTTGGCAAGCTCGATGGCCTCGTTTATCACGACTTTTGGCGGAATGTCCGGGCAGAATTTCAACTGGTACACCGCCAGCCTTAGTATGCTCTTATCGACAGATGAGAGTCGGGATATTTGCCATTTTATTGTCGATGCCGTTATCAGTTCGTCGCACTGAGATAGATTTTCCCACGCACCTTTGCACCAGTCGGCTGCGAGTCTGCGAACGGAATCATCGGGGCTATTGTCGACAAAGAAATCATCCAAATGTTCGAGCAAACCAGAGCCCTGAGCGTCGAGCTGATAGAGGGCCTGCATTGCCAGCGCTCTGGCCTTTGTTCTTTTATCCACCTGGCGGCCTCGAGTTTTTCTTACTTCGTCTAATTTTCACATCGAAAGCCTAAAGTTGCTTTAGCACATCGGCCATTTCCATAGCAGTAAGAGCCGCATCTGCGCCGGCATTGCCCATTTTGGTGCCGGCTCTGTCGACTGCCTGCTCGAGACTTTCGCAGGTCAGCACGCCGAACACCACAGGAACCGTCGAATCGTAGTTGATTTGGCCGATACCTCGCGATACCTGCTGGCACACGTAGTCATAGTGGCTTGTCTGGCCGCGTATAACTGCGCCGAGGCAGAGCACCGCTGCGTACTTGCCGCTTTGAGCCAATTTTTTGGCGGCCTGCACAATCTCACGTGCCCCCGGCACCCAGACGACGGATATCTGCTGGTCGGCGGCGCCGTGACGCTGCAGACAATCTATCGCACCGGCAAGCAGCCTGGCACTTATGAATTCATTAAATCTGCTGACCACGATAGCGTATTTACCTTTACCGGCTGCAACCTGGCCTTTTGTTTCTTTAATCATTATTAACTCCTCAAAAACATCCACATCTACGAAATCAAGCTCTGTTTATGTTAACTATATTCTTCACGTACCAGCTCCGCATTATAAGACTATCGCCGAGTACTTTCCAGAAAAACAACGGCTACAGCTTTTTGCTATTGCGGTGTCCAGGCTACTTTATCGACCTAACCATTGCAAATAAAAGATGTTACGGTCTTCAAAGCCGACGAAATTTTTACCTGTTTCCAAAAACACCTGGGTCTGTAGAAATCCGCTAACCGGTGCGTGTTTTATCGCCGACCTTGCTCCGCAGAAACGCTACGCGAAGGCGAGAACGCTATTGGCTATCCTTTTTAGTGTCTAAAATTGGGAGGCTTAATAAACAAGCGTGTCTTTCGATGATATTGAATTTGGACCTTACGACCAAGCTGAACGGATGGCGCGAAAGGCTTTCGAGCTTTATGAAGACGGCAAAATGCCGCAGGCGTATCGGCTGCTCGATGCGGCTCTGGATATAAATCCGTGCAACAGCTCGTGGCACTTCAACAAGGCACTTACACTCGATGCGATGAACAAGTTTGACGAGGCGATATGCGAATACGAGCTTGCGCTGGGGCTGAACCCTGATGACCTTGAGATATTAAATTCACTGGCCGTCGACTATACCCGCACAAGCCAATATGACCTTGCTATAGACACCTTCGAGCATATCCAGCAACTCGACAGTGAATTTGAGCCGTGCTACTGCAACCGCATAATAACTTATACCGAGATGGACCAGCACGATATGGCTGAGCAGATGTTTTACCTTGCGCAGCAGATACAGCCGGACTGCCCATTGTGTTACTACAATATCGGCAATAGTCTTTTTGTTCGTGGCCAGTACAAGAAAGCCATTCACTGCTGGCTAAAGACCGCTGAGCTCGAACCAACACATCCACAAATCCATTACCGAATTGCCCAGGCCTGCTGGTCTGACGGCGACCATCGTCGTGCACGTGAACATTTTCTGGCTGAGCTTCGCACGAATCCCGGTGATATTGACACGATTTTTGATTTCAGTCTGCTTCTTCTCGAGCTCGGTGATGTTGAAGGTGCGAAGGAAAAATTTAACAGGATACTTGAGCTTGACCCGGATTTTGCGCCTGCGGTTTTTTATCTGGGTGAAATTGCCTTTAATAACTCCGATTATGAACAGGCGGTGAAGCTGTTCGACCAGGCGATGCAAAAGGATGGCTTCCTGCCTGGGCCGCGTTATCGACTTGCCCAATGCGCACTTATCCGAAACAACATCTGGTTCGGTTCCCGCAAAGCGGGGTCCCTCCAGACGTGCGGTAACGACTCCGCAGGTGTCGCAGGCAGGCACCGACAGGCAAAGGCATACCTGGCTTCGGAGGTGAAACTGATGCCGGAAAACGTCGATGTTTTACTTTCTATGGCCTCGATGTTTCTGGCGGTCGGTGATACCGATTTTGGTATAAATTGTCTGCTGAGAGCTACCGACATCGAGCCTGCCAGTGCCGACGCATACTACTGGCTCGGTCTTGCCAGTATCCAGAAGGGCCGATTCAGTGAGGCTGCGGAGTTCTTCAGCCATGCACTCGATATAAAGGCTGACCATATCTCTGCTCTTCGAGCCTCTGCGGAGCTGTACTTAGAGATGGGAAAATTAGCCGAGGCTGAAGAGAGAATTGATAAGGCGCTGGGCTGCGATGGTGAAGATACTCAGCTAAAAGCCATCCGTCGTAAGATTCGGCTCGCTCGGACAACCCAGCGGATAGCGGATTTTGTCGGCAGATTCCGTCGCTGACTTGGTTCATGTCCAAATTCCCCTCCGTCGCATCTGCCCACCGACGAAGACAGATATTAAAGAAACGATTTTCTTGTGAACTTTGGAAAATTAGTTGACTTCACATTTTTAGAATGTTAATTTACATCAAACGGCCGATTTAATGGCAATTAGGGTATTTTTGTCAAGTTCGGGGTTATTGCCGAACATGTATAAAATGCAGAATAGCGTATAAGGCTCGTTTGATAAGGTTTTACCTTAATAAAAAAGTGCGAAAGTTCACAAAAATTAAAAAAGTTACAGAAGAGAAAGGGGGATAATATGAAAACGACAAATTTTGGATTTAGAAGTCCTTCTACATTGCTTCTGGTAGTGTACTGCCTAGCATTTTTATTCATTCTTGCCGGTTGTAAAGAATACACTTTGTGGACCTTCAGTGGGCTCGAGAAAAAAGCTCTGGAAAACGGGACTGTTTCTGCAGGCGCAGCCCGTGTGACGGATTATAACAACAGCGTTCTTGAAGAATCCAGGAAACGATTGGTACAAGACTTAAATAATCTGCGGGTAAAGTTTGCTACTGATATGAATCTGGTGCCGCAGGCTTATATAGAAAGTCTTAACGTACAACACATGGCGGCTAGCGCAATTATAAGCGCAAGTTTAAAAGATTCCAATGCATCGCTGGTGGCACAAGACCCTTGCAACTATTTCGGGAAATTATCTGAGGCTTTTTATAAAATTATTGATAAAACTCAAGGGCCTCGGCCCAGCGATATAGAACTGGTGGGGCTTCGGATGGCAACTCTGAAATTTATCGATTCTGAAATTGAGGATATTAACAATCTGGATAGTGTTTGCCATGCTACCTCTGACTACCGCCGGGTTGTAATCAGCCTTGACCTCACGGCCTGGGTGAGCGGTAAGGCAAAAGCAGCCCTTGTTTATGTAGATTTATATCCTTATAAGGCAGATATCTGGTGCCACGAGGCTGGTGATGTTCTGCGAGACATAAACAAGCCGGAAGGTGCTAAATACTATGAACCTGACAAAGCAAAATGGAATGAGAAGCTGAGAATACTGGCGGCATTTAATATCAACGATATTGAGGAAGTGAACCTTCCGCGAATATATGAAGACGACCTGCGGGGCTGCGAAAAAAAACGGATAGGAGAAGTTAACATATATGACAAAGACAAATCGTGTGATTACATTGATTACATAGCCGAATGTCATCGCTGGCTCTCACAACAAAACCTTCTTCCCCGTATTGTCCAGGTTGAGCGGATGAGCCCAGGCGAGTATTCGATCCTGGCACAAGGAGACTATTCAGGGACTGAATTACAGGTGAAAGCTTCCAGTCCGGCCGGCGTGTCAGGTATCATACAATTTATACTCGGCAAGAAAAGTGAGGAACTGACGGCGAGGGTTCGGCCGCTTAATTTGGCTTTTGTGGCAGGCGAACGGCGGACAGGTTGGCTGTTTATGCCCGTTAAGTCGGAACAGAACAGGATGCGCCCTACGGAACGGCGATTGAGGATGGTCGTTGATATTCCGAAGAATATGACGAAACTGGGTATCTACGTCCATAAGGCTTTTTTAGATTCTGACCTTCATATTGTTTCTGATACAGATTTTGCCAGTCAGATGAAGAATCTTGAAGATACCCGGGAAAAATTGACTGAGTCAGACTCATTCTATGAACAATACAAGAAGGAACGAGCGTTTTACGGACTCGTGAAAACACGGATTCGGAACTTATTTTATCAGGGCTGGTCGGAAGAAATGGTTGTTGATACTTGCAAGCCAAAATAGCTGCAGCCGCAAAGCGGTTGGAAGATTGAACAGGCTGTGAATAATTACATTCACAGCCTGTTTGTTTAGACTTTTTCCACCCTGAATTTTAGGTCCTGAACTTTTTTCTCAACCTGAAACAGTTTTGGATTCGACAAGCTCACCACTTGCAAAACCGATGGAAATTTGTTAGCCTGTTAAACAAGGCCGAGTGGCGGAATGGCAGACGCTGGGGACTTAAAATCCCCTGTCCGAAAAGGGCGTATGGGTTCGACTCCCATCTCGGCCACTAAAAAGCTAATAACTTAAAACTAAAAACTCAAAACTGTGGAATTTTTTCATTAGTTTTTCGCTTTAAACTTTAATCCGCCATACGTGCGGCGGATTAACTTTTAAGTTTCTATGCAGGAGAAAGTATGGCGAAGAGGAATCCTGAGCTTGCGGATGTACAAAAACCCAACCTTTATCGTGAGACATTTCCATATACTGAATTTCCAAAGGTGGTATTTGACCCTTCGACTCCGCTCAGGGTCAATGGTGAGCGAAGTCGAACCATTGATAACGAGGTCGTTGCTTACGATATTCCGGAAAAAATCTGGATAACAGACACGACTTTTCGCGACGGTCAGCAGGCTCGTCCACCCTATACGCCTGGGCAAATCCTCAGAATTTACGATTTATTACACGAAATAGACGGCGGCAGCGGCCTGATTCGACAATGTGAGTTTTTCCTGTATTCAGAACGAGATAGATATGCTGTCCAGATGTGCAAAGAGCGGGGCTATGAGTTTCCTGAGATTACCGGCTGGATAAGGTCTGTCGCGGCTGACTTCAAACTTGTAGCCCAGATGGGTCTTGCGGAGACCGGTATTCTGGCCTCCGCCAGCGATTATCACATATTCCTTAAGCTGCGAAAGACCCGCGCACAGGCAATGAATTTGTATCTTGACATAGTGAAATCAGCGCTCGATGCCGGCGTTATTCCGCGATGTCACTTCGAGGACGTAACCCGGGCGGATTATGGGGGCTTTGTTCTGCCATTCGCTGCTGAGTTGATGAAGCTCGCCGAGAGGTACGGAAAGCCGGTCAAGATTCGTCTCTGTGATACCCTCGGGTTTGGCCTGCCGTGGCCGGGCGTGGCTCTTCCCCGCAGCGTCCCCAAACTAATCGCGGGGCTTCGTAAGATTGCTGTTCCATCCGAGTGGCTTGAATGGCACGGCCATAACGACCTGCACAAGGTGCAGATAAACGCTGCGACTGCGTGGCTCTACGGTTGCAGCGCTGTCAACTCAGCCATTTTCGGTGTCGGCGAGCGAACCGGAAACTCACCTCTGGAAGCGATGGTTGTTGAGCACGCGCAAATCAAGGGGCAAACTTCCGGTGTTAATTACGCGGCAATAACAGAACTGGCTGAATATGCAAGGAAAGAACTGCATTTTGAAATCCCGAATAATTATCCGCTGGTCGGAGATGATTTCAATGTTACGCGAGCCGGCATCCACGCCGACGGTCTGCTCAAGGACGAAGAGATTTACAACTGCTTCGACACTAACAAGCTGCTTAACCGGCCGGTGTGCGTTGCCATTACCGACAAGGCCGGCGCCGCGGGCGTCAAACACTGGATAGAGGCAAGATTCAAAATCGAAATCTCAAAACATGACCCTCGCGTTGCCAAAATAAAAGAGAAAATCGACGCTGAATACGCAGAGAACAGAGTCTCGGCAATATCCGATGAGGAGATGTTCCGATGGGTGCGGAAAGTTTTTGGGGATACTTTGCCGCCGCTCAGATAACGGACAGACGACAGATGACAGACGACAGACGACGGACGAAGGACGAGGGACGAATCAAGGGTTCGACTCCGCTCACCATTGACCCTGAGCGAAGTCGAAGGGTCAAGGCGGTGCTGTTTGACCTTGGTGAAACACTGCTGCATTTCGGCAGAGTCGATACCGCCGCCCTTTTCCGTGAAGGGGCGAAACTTTCGTACGACTACCTCAAAAGCCAGGGGCAGGTCATCGGTAACTTCCGGTACTACCAATTGCGAAGTCTTGTCTCGCTTCGCATCCATCGCTGGTTTTCAAGTGTGAGAGGCAAAGACTTTGATACGCTGACGGTGTTTAAAAAAATCGGGACAAAAAAAGGAATAAAGCTGAGTGAGCAGCAATGGCGGCATTATGCGTGGCTGTGGTACGAGCCTTTGAGCAGGGTCGGCCGAATCGAGCCGCAGACTATCGAGACTCTGAGTGAGCTGCGGTCCTGCGGTTTTAAGCTCGGCATAGTTTCCAACACTTTCATAAGCGCCGGTTCCCTCGAGAAACATTTGGAGCAGTTGGGGATATTAGATTTCTTTGGGGTCAGACTTTTTTCATGCCAACTTGATTTTAGAAAGCCGAGCGGCAAAATCTTCAAGGTCGCCGCTGACAGGATTGGAGAGATGCTTGAGAATATACTGTTCGTCGGAGACCGCATTGATATAGATATTATCCCGGCGGTTAAAAGCGGTATGTACGCTGTTCTGAAAGAAGCGTATACCAATATCGGGAAGAAGATTCCCAAAGGTGTTTGGAAGATAAATCGGCTTTGTGAATTGCCGGCTATCATAGAAAAAATCAACGCTGCAGTGATGCAAGAAAGTCAACAACTCTGAGGTAAAACCGAAAGCCTGATTTTTCTACCAAAGGCTCCAGGTTTGGTTTATAATTTTTTTACTCTTCCTTTGACTGTGTTCAGAATAGGTTGATGGCTTTGCAATGGATAATCGATAAGGGATTTCGTGTATGAATAAAACTGACGTTGCTTACCAAAAGTGCATCAATCTCCTTTGCGGCGCCGAGTTTGACTGCGGCCAAACGATGTTCAAATGTCCAAAATGCGGCAGCCTGCTCGATATATGGTACGACTGGGACAAAATCCCCGTTCCGGATAAGTTGAGCGACTTTGCCAAACGATGGGCAGACAGGAAAAACCATCTTGATTTCTCGGGCGTCTGGCGATTTCGGGAGCTTTTGAATTTCTGCCCGGATAAGTACAAAGTAACTATAGGCGAGGGCCAGACAATCCTGCAGCGAAATGATGCGGTGGCTGAATATGTCGATATGCAACCGGGCTGTTTATATCTGCAGTATGAAGGTCTTAATCCCTCCGCCTCATTCAAGGATAACGGGATGGCTGCTGCCTTCAGTCACGCAAAAATGGTCGGCGCAAAATCCTGTGCCTGCGCTTCGACCGGCAATACCTCCGCTTCGATGGCTCTTTATGCGCACAGTTGCGGCCTGAAATCCACCGTCTTTATCGGCTCCGGCAGAATTGCCTTCGGCAAGCTGAGCCAGGCGATGGACTACGGCGCCCAGACCATTCAAATACGCGGCGACTTCGACGACTGCATGCGCCAGGTTCAGGATGTCTGCACGAAGCTGGGCCTGTATTTACTTAACTCATTAAATCCGTTCCGACTTGAAGGCCAAAAGACGATAATGTACAGAATCCTCGAAGGTCTCGGCTGGGATGTGCCCGACTGGATTGTAGTGCCTGGCGGAAATCTCGGCAACAGCAGCGCATTCGGCAAAGCCTTTCTCGAATTAAAACAGCTCGGCCTGATTAAACGAATACCGCGAGTGGCAATCATCAACGCCACCGGCGCCGATACTTTAACTTACCTGGTCAACAGCCAAAAGCTCCGCTGGAACAACGGCAAGGTCGACCAGACTGTTATTGATGACCATTATGCTGATTTGACCGCCCGGAATTTTTCACCGCACACCTGCGCTTCGGCGATAGAGATTTCCCGGCCGGTAAACCTGAAAAAGTGTCTGCGGACTATTGATATATGCAACGGTATAGTTCGGGCAGTGACCGACGAACAGATTTGCGACGCAAAGGCGATTGTCGGCAAATTCGGGTTAGGATGTGAGCCTGCTTCGGCAGCTTCAATCGCAGGATTGAAACTGCTGAGGGCTGAAGGTGTCATCGACGCCGATGAGAAAGTCGCCTGCGTACTGACCGGCCACGCACTAAAAGACCCGGACGTAACCGTCAACTACCATAAACAAAAGCAGGGCCGGTTCAGCAATCCGCCAATAGAAGCACCAAACAACCTTGACGAAATAATCAAAATAATCAGTTGATTCTTCAGACGCTTAACGACACAATATCCCGTCTATGACTAACAACTGTAAGAACAGTAAAAGAACAAAAATCCTCTTAGTATGCGGCGTACTGCTTCTTGCGACAGTAACTGCGTCCTGGACGCTTTCCGAGAGAACACTTGATAACCACGAGTGCTTTGTTTCGGTGACCTCCCGTGAGATGCTTCAGAGCGGCAACTGGATTATGCCAACCTGCAACGGCCTGCCCCGCCTGCAGAAAACGCCCCTTTCCTACTGGTTTACTGTGGGAATAGCCAAGATAACCGGTGAAGTTAACGAGTTCAGTGCCCGGATGCCAAGCGTTATCTTTGCGGTTTTATCAGTTGCGGCTATCCTGTACTTTGTAAATCAGTGGCTGTCTTTTCGCATTGTAGTAATTTCCGGGGCAGTTTGGGCAACATCGCTGGGTTATATTCGCTACTCCCATAACGCCCGCCCGGAGATGGCTCTGACGTTTTTTATTTTGCTATGCTTTCTAAGTTTCTACTCCGCGGTTACTGCAAAAAACTGGGGTAAGCAAGTTGTGTATATACTTGTCTTCTGGATAAGCTTTGCTCTTGGAAATCTGGCCAAAGGGCCTGCTCCGCTGCCGCTTGTCCTGATTCCGCTGTTTTTCTATGTTGCCATATTTCGGCAATGGAAGACACTGCTTAACTGGATATCGGTGGTTGGGGTGATTATTTTTCTGGCCATTGTATTGCCCTGGCCACTGGCTATCACTCACAAAGTAAACTGGGATTTAATAGTATGGAAGCATGAATTTGTCGACCGTTTCTTCGGAACTTATGCAAAAGGAAATTATCCGCCTTATTTCTATTTTCTTATAATGTTCAGATACATAACGCCCTGGGTCGCTTTCTTACCGCTGGCGCTGGCTGCTCCTTTCTACAGGGTCTGGAATAAGAAACGACCTGTGATGCAATTTTTGTGGTTGTGGTTCGTTGTGGACTTGGTGTTTCTTACTATCAATGGAGGCAAACGCCAGCATTATATTCTACCATTGATGCCTGCCATGGCAATTTTGATTGGTGTTTTGCTTGAGGATATGGTTTTCAGTCAAAAAGCATACGAGCGTAAATTTGCCGTAAAAATACTCCAGGGACATCTTGCAGTTGCAGTTGTCGGCATTATCATAGCGACCATTTGCATAGCCAAAATAAGCCCTGCGAATCTTCACAAAATGTTGATACTTGCGTCGGTAACGATAGTAACTGCCGCCATAGTAGCTGCATTGTTCGCCAAAGGGGAAAACGGCTGGGGCTGTATAGCGGTTTTCGCCGGTGTCCTTGTCTGGACCATGATTTCATACGCAAGTTTTGTAGCTTTTATGGATGGGTTTAAATACTCGCGAGACTTCTCCAAAAAAGTGGCTCAGATAGTCCCACCAACCGAAAACATCGTCGCCTATAAACACATATCGAGCAACTTTGTACACTATTTCGGCAAAACTGTTCCGGTAGTATCAGATATAAATGAATTATATGACCGTTATCAAAGTGGAGATTGGATTGTAGCGACCTCAGGTTACATAAAAGAATTAACTTGGGATAACCGTTTCAGAGAGGTGTATCACACAGACAAATCGGACCAGATAGATAAATACCGTGCATTATTCCACAAATCTGCCCCGCTGATAAAAGATGACAGCAACACTTCGCAGGATATTTTCATTCCATCAGAGAACGGATATATTCCGTCTCAGCTTTTGTCAGTTCGTGCCTGTCTATAATCTTTTTTACCAGCGAAGTAATTTCCTCGGCGGTACATTTTTGATTTTTCCTCAGCCATACTGCTGTGAGCATAGCAACCCTCTCATCATCTCCGCTTCCATGCAGGAGAACCGGCAGGTTGGTTTTGTCAGACATTATGTCCAAAAACCTGTCGATAGTCTGCCTGTCAGGAAAATAGTTACTTTTGTCTATGGGCAGTTCGATATATTTTATCCCGCTGTTTCTGGTCCAGACTATTTCCTCATTATGCCAGTTTCTGTCTCTATGCTCGATTGAAGAGCGAACATTTACAATTGTCGCTATATGATACTTATAAAGCAGTCGCGTATAGTCCATTCCTCGCGGCTGGCCGCTTACATAAAGTACATCCCGTCTGACGATTTGAAAGCCTTTGATATGAAAATGTTTGACCAGGATAACCGTACCTGCTACCATAACCAGCAAAAAGATTACAAAACCAATTGGTGATTTTTTCTTTTTCATTGATTCAGGCTGTTATTAAAATTTTTTGCGGTGTATCTTTCGCACTGCATATGCTTTTTTATTCGTTGTTTCAAAATAAACCCTGCTTATCATTTCGCCTATCAAACCCGTAGCTACAAAAATCAACCCGACCAGCAGCAATACGGCGGCAAGCCCCGCCAGTGGTGCATGTGCCACAAAGATAGGAACGTTGTATATGAATCTGTCGTAAAGTATATAAGCACTCATTAAAAAAGCGGCAAGGATACAAAAGGAGGCGGCTCTGCCGAAAAAGTGCAGTGGCCTTGTGATGTATCCGAGCAGAAATCGCAGCGTTATCAAATCAAAGGCAACACGAAACACCCGTGATATACCGTACTTGCTTTTTCCGTACGGGCGAGGGATGTTCGGTATCGGCACTTCTATCATCTTTGCTCCCTGTTGTGCAACGAGTGCCGGAATGAACCTGTGCATTTCGCCGTAAAGATTCAATCCTTCGAGGACCTCGCGTTTGTACGCCTTAAAACCACCGCCGAAGTCACGAATGTCAACCCCGCTTGCTTTCGATGCCAGCCAGTTCGCTATCTTCGAAGGGATTTTTCTCGTCACAACATTATCCACTCTTCG
>CAVXEF010000040.1:0-18433 GCA_963760535.1 uncultured Phycisphaerales bacterium | reverse complement strand
TTTCGAGCTTGCTGACCGATGTACCGATGCACAATGTCATCCACATTTCACCTGCCGAAAATGCGGGGCCACGAGGTGTCTGGTTGGTGTTTCTGTTCCGCTCATCAAAGGCCTTGGCAAAGGCTTCATACTTCAGCGGCAGCAGGTTCGGCTTGAGGGTATTTGCCCAGCCTGCGCTTGAAAAATGCCTTTTGCATTGTTAGAATGAAACCGTGAAACTTTATCCCTTGGAATTTGAGCCGATTTACAAAAAGCGAATATGGGGCGGACAGAAGCTTCGAGAAGTATTCAACAAAGATATCCCGCCGTTTGAAAAAATTGGCGAGAGCTGGGAATTGGCCGATTTGCCGGACGATAAATCCGTAATCGCAAACGGCGAACTGGCCGGCCAGACCCTTAGCTCGGCAATCGAAAAATATCCGAAAGAAATAACAGGTGATAAAGAATTCTGCGGCCCTTTTCCGCTGCTGATTAAATTCCTCGACGCTGAGGATATCCTGAGTGTCCAGGTTCATCCCGACGAACAGACCTGCCGGCGGCTCGGTGAAGGCACAGCTAAAACCGAATGCTGGTATATCGTATCTGCTGCACCCGGGGCTGTGATTTATAAAGGGCTGAAAAAAGGTGTAACAAAAGAGAAATTTGCCGAGGCGATAGAGAAAGGCACCGTAGCTGAGCTTTTGCAGAAGGTACCTGTCTGTGCGGGCCAGTGTCATTTTCTGCCGGCTGGTACCGCCCACAGCATCGGAGCAGGTCTGCTGATTGCCGAGATTCAAACGCCCTCTGATACCACCTATCGCGTCTTCGACTTCAACAGAGTCGACAGCAGCGGAAAACCCAGGCCATTGCATATACCGCAGGCGCTGGAGAGTATTCACTTTGACGCATCCGGCGACAATCTCTCGGTGACGACGGTCGGTCGGCTGGTTGACTGCAAATACTTCAGAATCGACAAAGGGCACCAGGCTAAGGATTGTGAGCTGCTCCTTTCGCCCGGTCAGATGAAAACCTTGATTATTTTGACCGGTGGCGGAACAATTCTCGCTTCTGATGGAGCGAAAGTTGAATTCAAAGCGGGGGATTGCTTTCTCATCCCTGCTGAGTATGAAGGGGCAATATGTTTCGCTGACGATACACAATACCTGACAGTGACCATTTAGTCGGTTGTCGAGAGCCGATGGTCAATTATTTGTGAATAGCCCCCCTTAGTCCCTCCATCCTTAGATAGCCCTTCCTCCACACCACCAGGCCTGAGACCACAAAAACAATAACATACACAACTGCGGCGTATCTCGTTCTTATCTGGCTCATAATCACACCAATCACTGCATAGGCACCGGCAAGCAGATAACAAATCGCCACTGTTTTTTTCAGAGGTATTCCTCTGTCAATCATTTGGTCATAGATATGGCCACGGTCAGAAACAAACAGTGGCCTGTGATTAAGCGCTCTGCGAACCAGTGCCACCGCGGTATCGAGAATCGGCAAACCAAAGACAACAATTGATGCCATCCACCATCGCGGAATGTGCTCGGCAAACAGAATCATAAGCGCAGCCATCATAAAGCCCAGAAGCATACTGCCGGCATCACCCATGAATATCTTGGCTGGATACCGGTTGAAAGGCAAAAAACCGCATACCCCACCCACCAGCGCAAGGCAGATTATAATCCGAACAGGGTCACCAACTTCGCTGAATGTCCACGTCGCAAGATGTATTGACAGAGCCAGCATGGCGATGGTAATAATTGCTGTTACTCCTGCGCAAAGCCCGTCGAGTCCGTCAAGCAGGTTTAATGAATTTGTTGCGCCGACTACGAAAAACAACACAATCACAACTTCCAGCAGTGTCTCAACATAGTAGGGCAGTAACAAATTTAATTGATTGGTAATATGGTACAGGTTTGGTGTCACGCCCGCCAACAGCAAGGCAGTGGCTGCGAGAACCTGACCGAGGATTTTCTGTTTTGGTTTTATGTTGACCAGGTCGTCAGCGAGTCCGACAAAACACGCTATCACCCCACCGCCCAATATCCCTAACAGCCATGTCAGTGCCAGGCCGGAGGATTCTTCACCTCGCAGGCGCCTGAGACTTGCTAATATACCGACTGTTAAGCCGACGAGCATACCCACGCCACCCAGATATGCTATAGGCTCTTTGTGCGTCTTGACAAGGTCGTCAGGTCGGTCGACAATTCCGAATTTTATGGCGATTTTCTTGCACAGCGCAGTGGCTGCCAACGAGCAGACAAAGGAAGCTGCCAGCACAGGCCAAAAATCTAATATCCACGTAATCGGTCGGTTTGGCCCAATTATATTATCGAATATCATTCTCGACTCTTTTGCTATCAACCATCTTTCAGCCAAACTTCGCTGTCGTAGCGAAGCATAATCAGCCTGTCTTTGAAGCCGTCGAGTTTAATCCTCGGCTTTTCCCCAAGGGACTCCTGTAATATCCATTTGGGGAAGTCTGCACCTGCCTTGATTGAAAGCGGCACACCGCCTCCGAATCGTGGATTTATCTCGATGAATTTTATCCTGCCGTTGTCGGATAAAAACAATTGCAAAGTTATAACACCGGGCCCGGCCCCGAGTGCCTCGACAAGTTTTGCACCATCGCTTATTATGCGATGGTTTTTGACTATTTGTGCCTTGCTTACCTCGCCCGCACGAACCTCAATTCGTTTTCGCGGAACAACGCATCGAACTTTCATATCAAAGTCGACATATACGTCGCAGGTGTGCTCGATGCCTTTGACAAACTCCTGACAAATGGCATTTGGTATTCTTTTCCCAAATATCAGCAACTCTCTGCGATTATTCACCACGGCGTTGCCTCTGCTGGCGTAGCCGTCCCACGGTTTAAGGAAACGCGGCCAGTTGAGTTTCCTTTTCGATAACGCAGATTTGATACTCATCGTAACCGGTGTGTCAAAACCGTTTTTAACAAGAAAACGATAGGTCTTTCTTTTGTCCTGGCAGATATCGATTACCTCTGGATTTGAGACAAGTACACGACAACCCATCGCAGCAAATTTCATCTTGTTTTGCGATAGAATCTTCAGGTCCAAATCGACTGTTGGCACCAGCAGTTTTACCCCGTTGGCCTTGACTATCGATAATAGCTGCTTGATATAATCGGCGTGTCCCGTCGGCTTGACCAGAAAGCCCTTATCGCACAGTTGGAGTGCGGAGCTCAGTGCGTTGGTATCGGTGCCGAGCGGCGAAAGGTTTATTTTTAGCTGCCTGCCTGCCCGCCGAAAGCTCTCGAGCAGGGAAACCCTTCGCCCGATGCAGGTGAATAAAACGCTTAAACGTCTCGTACTAATAGATACCGATTTAGCCATTGCCGACCTTCTCGTATAAGATTTACAGCTTATTGTCGCTCGTCGCCTCAAAATAGTCAATTTGTTAATTGCCAATTTCTTTGACTTTTAGGCCGTATATTTCTAAACTAATCACCTGGATGTTGACTAAATCGACTGAAACTGTATGTCGATTTGAGTTAAGGTAATACCAGATAACAACCGAACGGGGAAGCAAAAGTGCTCAAACAAAGTGAAAACCCGCCGATTACCTGGCCGGATGAAAAATCAATCGCCGATTTTACGGGTCTGTGGTGGGTTGCGCACACCAAGAGCAGGAACGAAAAGGCCCTCGCTCACGACCTTATCAGCAAAGCTATCAGCTATTTTTTGCCGATGAGCTGGAGGGTTACGCGCCGAACGGGCAGAAAAATACGTTCGCTTCTGCCGCTTTTTAGTGGCTATCTGTTCTTTTGCGGTAACGAAAATCAGCGGCTGGAGGTGCTGCGAACCAATCGTGTTGCGAACCTCATCGCAGTCAAAGACCAGGAAAAACTGCTCAGTGAGCTTTTGGATATTGAACAAGCCCTTCGGGCCGGAGTTGTTTTGACGCCGCATAAGTACATAAAAGCCGGTCAGCGGTGCAGAGTCCTCGCCGGGCCTTTGGCAGACCTGCAGGGGGTTGTGCTGAAAACAAAAACCGTCACGCGTCTGGTCTTGCAGATAGATATGCTCGGCCAGGCTGCAAGCGTCGAGATAGATACTGATTTGATTGAACCTGTTGAGGAATGAAGATTCGTTATAACGAGGATGAATTTGAAGAATCTGATAAACACGTATTGAGTAACGGGAGATGTTGGAATGAAGATTTGTGTTGTTGGAGTTGGTTATGTCGGATTGGTAACCGCGGCCTGTCTCGCTGAGGCTGGCAATAATGTCATTTGTGTTGATAACGACGCCGACAAAATCAAAGGGCTCGAAAACGGCCGTATACCAATCTATGAGCCGGGCCTGGCCGAGATGGTCGAACACAACGAAAAGCTCGGCCGACTCCATTTTACAACCGACCTGAAGTTCGGTGTTGACAACTCGCTCATCATATTTCTTGCGGTCGGCACCCCCTCAGCACCCGATGGCTCAGCCGACATATCAGCGATTCTCTCGGTGGCTGCGGATATTGCCGGTTGCCTTAAGGACTATCGGATTATTGTAACAAAGAGTACCGTCCCCGTCGGCACATCCAAAAAGGTAACCGAAACAATAAAATCCAGAACGAAGGTGCCTTTCGACTATTGTTCCAACCCTGAGTTCCTCAAGGAAGGTGCTGCCGTTGAGGACTTTATGCGTCCCGACAGAATAATCATCGGCACGAATAATCCGCAGGTCAGGGCGACAATGGAGCAGCTTTGCAGCCCCTTTATGCGAAAGGGAAACCGCATATTATTTATGGACCCCATCTCTGCCGAAATGACCAAATATGCAGCAAACGTTATGCTCGCAACGAGAATCTCATTTATGAATGAAATCTCAGCTCTGTGTGAGAAGCTCGGTGCAGATATCGAATTAGTCAGACAGGGTCTTGGAAGTGACTCGCGCATCGGCAGGGCGTTTCTCTTTCCGGGCATTGGCTTCGGCGGAAGCTGCCTCCCGAAGGATATCCGTGCGCTCATTCATACCGGCGACGAGCATGGAGTCGAAATGACCATAGCTAAATCGGTCCAGCAGGTAAATATAAGGCAGCAACAGCGGTTTGCAAAGCGAGTTACGGATTATTTTGCACGCCGAGAAGAAAAAACCACTTTGGCCGTCTGGGGGCTTGCCTTTAAGGCAAAAACTGACGACATCAGAGAATCGCCGGCCGTTTACTGCGTAAAGAAATTTCTCGAGTGCCGAATGAAGATACAGGCCTATGACCCCGCGGCAGCTTCAGCGGCAATGGCAGCCCTGGGCGGTAAAATTGAGACCTTCCCAAATGGATACGATGCGCTTGCCGGCGCCGATGCCCTCGTTATCCTGACCGATTGGCAGGAATTCAGAAATCCCGATTTTGAAGTTATCGCCGCAAAGCTGAAAAAGCCCGTCATCTTTGACGGAAGGAATCTATATGACCCGGATATGGTCAAAAAAGCAGGTTTCGAATATTACAGTATCGGAAGAAAACCGATTTAACAGGATTAACCAACGTACCAATAAGCCGCAAAAGTAAGTTAAATAAGTAAAGGGAAAGATTATGAACGTCATTGTTAAAATTATAGGCATTGTTATTGTCGCTCTTGCGATTGTTTATCTGTTGAAGCCCGATGTTATGAAATACCTGATGGAATTCTTCACAGAAGGCAGGCGTATATATTTCGCAGGACTGATAAGGCTTGTGCTGGCGGTTGTTTTTTTACTGGCTGCTCGTGAATGTGACTATACGTCAGTGATAATTTTCTTTGGAATTCTCTTTCTCATATCGGGGCTGTTGACATTTGTGCTCGGCTCTGAAAAGGTCAAACCCATTATTGACTGGTGTCAGAGGCAGTCCCTTTTTGTCCTTCGCCTTTTTGCTTTGGTTGCTTTCGCCATCGGGGCGATAATTATTTATTCAGCTTGAGGTATTCCGGGATGAAAGTATTGGTAACAGGTGCCGCCGGTTTCATTGGTTCGCATCTGAGTGAGCGACTCCTCAATGACGGCTGGACCGTGGTCGGCGTGGATAATTTCGACGACTTTTACGACCCCCAAATCAAGCGCCGCAATATCAAAAGCTGCCTCAAAAACAAAAATTTCCGGCTTGTTGAAGCTGATATTCGCGATGTCGCAGCTATGGATAAAGCGGTTAGTGACGATGTTGAAATAGTCGTGCACCTGGCTGCCAGGGCCGGCGTAAGACCTTCTATTGCCCAGCCTGTTCTTTATGCCGATGTCAATGTAAACGGAACAACGGTTTTGTTGAGGCTGCCAAAAAACACAAAATCAAAAGATTTATCTTCGGCTCAAGTTCGAGCATCTATGGCAACAATAAAAAAGTTCCTTTTTCTGAAAATGATAACGTGGATTTTCCCATCTCGCCTTATGCCGCAACCAAGAAAGCCGGCGAACTTATCTGCCACGCATACCACCACCTTTATGGAATCTCGATAACGTGCCTGCGGTTCTTTACTGTTTACGGCCCACGCCAAAGGCCTGACTTGGCCATCCACAAATTCGCCAAGCTCATTGAGCAGGGTAAACCCATACCCATTTATGGCGACGGCACTATGATGCGGGATTTCACATACATCGATGACATAATTGATGGTACAGTCGCAGCGATGGGAAAATGTACCGGCTTTAATATCTATAATCTCGGCGAATCAAGACCTGTAAGTGTCAACGATTTAGTCATTGAAATCGAAAAGGCACTCGGAAAAAAGGCTGTCAAAGAATACCTGCCTCCTCAGCCCGGCGATGTTGAGCGTACATACGCCGACATAACAAAAGCCGCCAAAGAACTCGGCTATAGGCCTTCGACAACCATCCAGGCCGGCCTGAAAAAATTCGTCGCCTGGCTAAGACAACAATGATACAAGACGTGCAAACAAAAGATTCTCACAGTGGTTGCAAGAAGTTCATTCACACTCTCCTGACCAACCGCTTTTTTCCATTTGCCGTTGCAATATTAGCTATTGTTCTGACCCTGCCATCTCTAAAAGCGGGACTGATTGCTGATGACTATCACCATAAGCTCTTAATGTCCGGCTCCAAAAGTCCAATCAGGCTTTTGAATTCACCAATTGACATGTTTCGGTTCATTGATGGCGACCCAAAGCGTACTGCCAAAATAATAGACTACGGTTTTTTCCCGTGGTGGACTTACGAGAAGGTAAAAGGAGCGTTCTGGAGACCTTTGGCTTCAATCACTCACTGGCTCGACTATATCATTTGGCCGAATAGTCCTCCACTGATGCATTTTCACAGTCTTCTCTGGTACGGTGCTCTTGTAATGGCGGTAGCATTTCTCTATCGTAGATTTGCAACAACTGCTTTGATTGCGGGTTTGGCAGCACTTCTCTACGCCATTGATGATGCTCACGGGATGCCGGCCGGTTTAATCTCAAATCGCAATGCCTTAATGGCAACATTTTTCGGCGTCCTTGCAATTATAGCTCACGACAAATGGCGGCGGGACAACTGGCACGCCGGCATAGCTTTGGGCCCTTTACTCCTGGCAGCAAGTTTATTATCAGCAGAAGCAGGAATTTCAACTTGCGCATATCTGGCTGCACACATGCTCTTTATTGACCGAGGCATCTGGCGTAAGCGAATTGTAGCCATGATTCCCTATGCTGCTGTGGTTGTAGTTTGGCGGTTTTTGTGGACATATCTGGGTTATGGAATTGAAAACGTTGGCGTTTACGTTGACCCGGTTAGTGAGCCGTTGCGTTTTATATCCGCCGTGAAAAACAATGCCCCGTTTTTATTGTTAGGTCAGTGGGCTCTGCCGCCGTCAGAAATATCTATTATGCTTCACTCCCAAGTACTGGATTTTGCTGTGGCGCATCGCTCTGATTTTTTTGGTGCTGTTGGCTTTCGTTTTTGTTCCTTTGCTTCGGCGGGATAGAACTGCGCGGTTTTGGATGCTGGGAATGCTGCTTTCTATACTGCCAATCTGCTCGACTTTCCCTTCTGACCGTCTTTTAACATTTGTGGGCATCGGTGCGATGGGTTTGGTTGCTCAATTTATCTTCTTTTGTCTTTGGCAAAATCGAACAGCGGCCGAAATTGCTTCTGTGGCGTATCCCTGCCCTTGTGCTTGCTGGTATATTTATATTGGCACATCTTATCATTGCTCCGCTGGCCCTGCCGGTTCGCGCAGCATACCCGATGATGCCGAAAAAATTTACTGATAAGCTTATGATTAGTGGGCCGCTGGATGATTCTATTAAAAATCAGGACCTTGTTATCGTTAATCCGCCTGTTGCATTTTTCGTTATGGTTATCTTCTCTTGTCTGGGAAAGCAACAACCAGCCGATGCCTCGCCATTTGAGAATTCTCACATCGAGTTTGGGCCGACCCGTAAAAGTATATCGTCAGGACGCCAGAACTCTTGTAGTTCGGCCTGAGTACGGCTATTACGCATTGGTGTTTGATGCACTCTTTCGCGACAAGAAACATCCCTTTCTCCGTCGGAGACCGGGTTGAGTTGACAGGTATGACCGTCGAGATAAGAGAATTGACCGGCGATGGCCGGCCGGCTGAGGCAGCTTTTACATTTGCAGTTGCCCTCGAGGACCCTTCGCTGCGATGGCTGCAATATAAAAATGGTAACTTTGTGCCATTCACCCCTCCTGCTGTCGGCCAAAGTGTGGTTCTGCAGGCTGAAAACCTGTTCTGGAACAGAAAAAAATAAAGTCTGACTGCCTCAAAAGGCTGTCTATCTAACGATAATTTGACGGTCGCGGATTTTTCTTCGAATCTGAAGCCGCAGGTGTCCGCTGTAAGAAATTCCGATTTCGTTCGTGGATATTTTCTGCAATTCAAAGGACGAAACTTGTAGGCCCGACAATAGCTGCTGCCGTCCGCCCTGTATCTTAAGAAAAGACATTTTGTCGGCAGCTTACAACACTCGCCGCAACCGATACACGCCCCTCGTCTATCCTTTGAGACCGGCAGCACCGAAGCAAGCGTTCTCTTGGCCTTTGCAAGCATTGTATTTTCCATTTATGAGTCCAATCCTTTGGTCTCTGTTCTGCTATTTTATCTTTATCCAGGAATTATACCGCTTTTAGTTTGACCTGCAATTTCAAGTTTTGAGTTTTTAGTTTTAAGTTTTTAATTTTTTTATGGCCTTGTGCCGAGAATCTCCAGTGTATCTTTTATGACCGGCAGCGTTCTGGTCGTTACTACGGGGTCGTGAACATTCCCCAGTAACCTCCATACGTACAACAGCACGGCCAAGCCCTTCGGTCAGCGACTGCCAAATCGAAGGCTCAGTGCCTGCGAGCCGTCGTCCGCGGGCTGTGAGAGTCAGGTCCAGACTTTGGTTATCCAGGTTCATCCAGCCTGAGCCGTTAAAGGCGACCGACCGGCCGGACAAGTCAAACTGCTCAAAAAACAGCCGGTTGCGCTTAATATATGAATCTATCAGCATCTGCTCGAAAACAAAATCTCTCGGCTCGGTCAGTTTCAGCACATCCAACAGTTTTGCCATCGGCGAGGCTCTGCCGACCTCCATATCGGTTATTCGAAGTGCACATCTGCCTACGCGATGACTATCATCGCCAAGCTGCCCACTGACACTCAGCGTCCCATCCATTATTCCTGTCGTAGTGCCGCTGTTACTTGCCTCTGCGTCTCCACCCCCACGCTTGTCTGCGACAAGCAGGCGTGGGGGCAGGAGAAATTGTCTGAGGTTAATATCGTCGAAGCCCATTTCCACCACATATTCCAAGGCCCCGTCGTCCTGCTGGCTCATTTCAAACTTGCCTGCCAGTTTGCCGTCATAGCAGTCGGCAGTCAGATTTCTTGTTGACCAGCTGCGTCTGTTGTGGTCGTAGCCGATATCCGCCCACAGTCGGCTTAAAGATTTGCCTTTAATCTTCAGCTTTTCTGCCGTTATGGAAGCCTGGCCATCGCAGAAACCTTCGCTGCTTTTATACAAGCCTTTTGCTGTTACCACTGCGTCTAATCCCATTACGGTGCCGGAGCTGCCGAAACTGCAGTCTTTGAGTCTGATTGTCCCTGCAAAATCGAGATATTTTTTGCCGTCGTCGGCGTTGAAAATGTTTATGTTTTCCGCCTCGAGGTCGAATCGGCCGGTAGGCGACAGCCCCGAGTAGAGCTGTTGGATTTCCTCAGGAAGCGCCGTTTTTAGTCGTTCATCCAGGAAAACGTCGTTGGCCCAAATAGAAAACCATCCGTTACTGAAGGTGTCATCTGCAAAATCTATTTGTCCGTTTATTTTTATAGCCGATGCACCTGGCGTTATCTGCACATTGTCGGTACCAATCGCTGTAATATCCTGCAGAGTTATTCCGATTGTATCGCGACTTTTCCTTAAAATTAATTTACCCTTAACGTCTCTTACAGGATACGGAAACGGCTCAAAATTTACACTGCCGCCCAGAAGATTCACGTTTACCGTATAAGCGGATTGGTCTTTGTTGTCGGTCTTGTCCATCTCGACGGCGTAACTTATCTGTCCCTGCGGCTGTAATTCGCTTATGGATTTTCGTATCGGCTCAGGAAAGAGGCTGAACAATTCTTCGCTAAGTTGTGTCTGCTCTGCAGCCAGTGACAACTGCAGACGTGTTTGTTCCGCTGTTTCACCGGGCCAGACCCGGCCTGCCAGTGAGATTTGGCCCTCTTTATACCAGCCCTTGAAGTCTTTAATCTTTATCAAGTCCCGTGTAAAAACCGCATTTCCGGATATGTCATGGATAACCAGTGCATCGGCTGTCGTTTTCCTTTGCTCAATGTTGGACTGTGCCCACGAGACCGGAATACCCAAAGAAGCTTTTTTGAAAAATACGTCCGCCGCAAAGTCGGTCAGGCCGTTTTCATCGCTGGTAATCTTAATCTCTCCGTTTGCCAGCCCCGCCGTCTTAAACTGACTGCAGAATCGCTTTTGTACCGTTGGCAGTGCTTCCACCAGGGTCGAATTTAACGGGACGTTCTGTGCCTCTACCAGGATATTGTATCTCGGCTGGTTTGTATCATAGGCCATCACTTTGCCTTCTATGTTTATTTTGCAATTGTTGACTTCGGAAGCCAGTCCTGAGACCGTTATACTGTTATGGTCGAACAGCAGCTCGCCTCGAAGATTTCTTAAAGGATATGGAAAGTACTGGCATGCAGCCTCTGCGTTAAGCAGTTTGACTGCAAGGATGAATCCGCTTTCTGCTGCGGGTTTGCGCCACTGACTGTAGTCTATCGCTGCAACGCCGTTTGGAGAAAAAACCTGCCAGTATTTTTTCTGTTGCGCGATCAGCGCGTTGTACAAATCGTCGTCCAATGCCATATTGTTGCTTGTGATTTGTATCTGATGTTTCGACTCCGGCCCGAAACCGCTGGTCTGCCCATGAATGGTCAGCTCGACATCTTTGTGTCGGCCCCTCAGGTCGTTCAGCAGCACACTGTTTTCGGTAAAATCTATTCGGCCCTGCAGATGCTCAATAAGATACGGGAATCCGCAGTTGTTAATCGAAACATCCTTGCAGTGAAGCTGTCCTGTCAGCCGGCTCTCACTCAAGCGTGCAAAATTGCCCCGCGCTTCGAGTTCGACGTCAATCCGGCCGCAGGGCCTGTATCTGTCAAAAAACCATTGCAGGTTGGCGAAAGCACCCAACTTTTGCAGAAACTCATTGCTGTCGGCCGCAGCCGGTTCGCTGCTGACCCTTCGCTCGCCCAGCAGGTCTTTTACCCGAAGTTTAATTGAATAGTCGTTGTTTCGGTCGTACTGCAGGTCAGCCGCCAATGAATATACGGACCAGAATCTTTCGAAGCCTGGAACATCTGCTGACGAAACTCCGCCGGCAATTGTGATTCTGCCCTGTCTCCACGTCCCCTCGAGACTGCTTTTGTACAGATGTGCCCACTCAGCCGTTTGTATCTCAAAGCTGTAATCTGCGTCCTTTTCTTTTGCGGGGCCGAGTTTAACATCAAGTGGAACCGCGGCGATTACTTTCTCAACTCCGCCGGAGATTTTGCTGTATTTTACTATGCCCCTCTTGAGACGAATCAGGGGTATTTTTCCGGCAGGCTCCTTTTGGAGGCCTGATTTTCATACCCGTCAAATTCCACTCGTCGTTGTCTGTGTTGTGCTGTGCGTTGAAGACGAAATCCTTAATGCTTATCTTTTTTAGCTGAGGCCGTAGCAGCAGCAGACTGCCTATGCCGAAACGAGCGTACACCGTTTTGGCTTTGATGATTGTATCGTCATACTCGCGTGCCGGCGAGGCAGGTTTGAACTTGCGGCCTGGCCGTACTTCGAGTCCCTCGATGACCACAGAACCGTTGATACTAAAATCAACCGACCGCATCCTGATTTTTGTATTGGTCAGCTCGGCAATCTGCGCAATTGCTATGCGTTTTAGGGCCCGACCGCCAAAGATAAAAAGCAGAAATAGCAGCACAGCCAGAATCGCAAATTCCGGCAGTCGGCCGAGAAGAATTTTCCGCCCCGCTGCACCCCTGACATATTCACGCCAGTTTTTAAGCATCTATTTGATGCTCCATCCCGCGTTGGTATGTTACTGAACGCCCCGCAATTTCAAGTTTTAAGTTTTTAGCCTTTTTATCGCCTTGTCGGCAATATCGCGACGGAAATATGCCCCCTCGAACTTTATCTTGTCAATGGCCTCGTATGCCCTCAATTTTGCTTTCCTGATAGTCTGTCCTAATGCCGTCACCCCTAACACTCTGCCGCCGTCAGTTACTATATTTCCGTTTTTTTTGGCAGTGCCGGCGTGAAATACCACGACATCTTCAAGACGACCGGCCTCATCCAAACCTGTTATCTTTTTACCTTTTTCGTAATCGCCCGGATATCCGCCCGACGCCATCACAACGCAAACCGCCGGCCGCTCGTCCCATTCGAGTGTAATTTCATCGAGCCTGCCCTCGCACACCGCAAGACAAACTTCGAGCAGGTCGCTTTTCAGCCGCATCAGAATCGGCTGTGTCTCGGGGTCGCCGAACCGAACGTTGAATTCCAGCACCCTCGGCCCGCCGGCTGTAATCATAAGCCCGGCATACAAAACGCCCTTATATGTTGTGCCGTTGCGGTTCATTCCGTCAACCACCGGCACAAGGATTTCCCGCGTTATCTGATTCATCAGCTCATCGGTAACCACCGGCGCCGGACTGTAAGCGCCCATTCCGCCGGTGTTGGGCCCTGTGTCGCCGTCGCCTATGGGTTTGTGGTCCTGCGAGGATTCCATCACATAGATATTTCGGCCGTCCACGAATGCCAGTATCGAGGCCTCTTCACCCAGCAGTTTATCTTCGACGATGATTTTTTCTCCCGCGGCGCCGAATATCTTTTCGCACATTATCTTCTCAGCAATCAGGATTCCGTCCGCAGGGTCATCGCACACGTAAACGCCTTTACCTTTTGCAAGGCCGGCCGCTTTTATAACCACGGCTTCATCTCTGCTGGCGATATACGCCTTGGCGTCGTTGAACCTGTCGAAAATTCTGCCCTCTGCGGCGGATATCGAAACCGACCGCATCAACTGTTTTGCGAAGGCCTTATCCGCTTCTAATTGTGCCGCGCCGCCGCTCGGCCCGAATGCCTTTATGCCGGCAGCTTCGAACACATCAACCGCACCTGCCGCAAGCGGGTCTTCAGGCCCTACTATCACAAGCTTTACTTTATTATCTTTGGCAAACTTCACCAATTTGTCCGTATCATTGACGCCGATAGGCACATTTTCCCCACAGGCTGCTGTGCCGGCATTACCCGGTGCAATGTAAAGTTTGCCTAAATTTTTTGATTGCTGTAATTTCCAGGCTATTGCATGTTCTCTACCGCCGTTGCCTATTAGTAGCACATTCATCTGCAAACCTCGAATTTGCCTAAGTGCCTTTTAGTTTCCTTCTCCCGCACTATATGTTATCAGCATCCGATAATCAATAGTCTCTTGCTTATCCACGAGCAGTTAGAGGAGACTCAATAAAAAATTCAAGGTTTGTAAAGCGAGCAGCCGATACGCCTGATGGTGGATAAAAAATAGGTGGCTCTGGAAAATGGCCAATACGGCTATGATTAGTTTGAACTTGTAATGCCGATTTCACAAAACTGCACACAGGTCAGAGCGAAATCCTGGCATAGCAGGAGATAGCTAACAGAGTAAAGGAAAGAGCCACAGAAGTTTAGGGAGAGCGCAAAAAGCTCTCCCACTTTTTTTGGTGAGGGCTTCGACTGAGTCCTTCGACAGTGAGCTCAGGACAGCCGAACTGCTTAGCCGAATGTCCCTGCCGAACCACTTATTGGAAGAGCTCCGGCTCATCTGCCAGAATCGCAGGTTTTTTTCGGGGAAGTTTCAGGTTGAGATGCTGGCAGGCGGCTTTTGTGATTTCCCGGCCGCGTTTTGTTCGGCGGACGAAACCTCTCTGCAAAAGATAAGGCTCGACCACATCTTCGAGCGTGTCCCTTTCTTCGCCGAGCGTGGCGGCAATCGCGTCGATACCGGCTGGGCCGCCGTCGTAAACATTGGCCAGCGCCCGCAGGAATGCCCTGTCCAATTCATCCAAGCCGAGCGGGTCGATTTGCTCCATCTTCAGGGCGTTTTCGACGATTTCGGTATTGAGGACGCCGGTGCCTTTTACCTGTGCGTAGTCACGGACGCGTTTTAGAAGTCGATTTGCTATTCGCGGCGTCCCACGGCTGCGGCTTGCAATTAGTTCGAGAGTACCATCAGCGCACCGCAACTGCAGAAGGCCGGCTGAGCGTTTAAGGATTGTGGTAAGCTCATCGGCGTTGTAGAAATCCAGATGGTAGAGCATCCCAAATCTTCCGCGAAGTGGTGCGCTTAGCAGGCCGGCACGCGTCGTTGCGCCGATTAAAGTGAAGCGTTTGAGCGGAAAGTTTATGGTTTTTGCGTGCAGGCCGCTGTCAACGGTGAAGTCGATTTTGAACTCCTCCATAGCGGGGTAGATAAATTCCTCGACCGGCGTGCTAAGCCGATGCACCTCATCGATGAAAAGAACGTCACCAGCGCCGATGTTTGTCAGAAGTCCCATCACATCGCCCTGCTTAACCAGGGCAGGCCCCGAGGTACAGCGGATATTTGTACCCATCTCATTGGCTACTATGTGGGCCAGCGTGGTCTTGCCTAAGCCCGGCGGCCCGTAAAATAAAATGTGTTCGAGCGGCTCTGCCCTTTGTTTGGCGGCGGTTATAGCGATTGCGAGCTTTTCTTTGACATTGGTTTGGCCGACGCATTCGTCGAGAAACTTTGGACGCAGCAGGATATTGAACTCCTGCTCCTGCTGGTTTAAGGATTCTCTGCTTATGATTCTGTCTATAGCCATTCTGGTAGTCGTTAGTCAATAGTCATTAGTATTTAGTCCGGAAGCTTCAAAGCTTTTTAATCAGACTCATTGTCATTCTGCTGATTTCTTCTATCTCATTTACCATAGCAGAGGCTGCCTTGCCCGCAATATACCTCAGCTTAGATGCTATTATAACCTGCGTTGTCAATTCAGCAACTACCAAGCGAGATGTGCAGAAACTGTTTGTACTCTTTGTTGTGCCGCCTGGCAAATCCCTCCGCTATATTTGACGGAATCGACACCGCCGTTCGTCTAAGTTGAGCGACCAATCCGTATAGTTCTTCCTTCGGAAACGCTTTTGTTGACTCGTAAACCGCCTCTGTCAAAATAATTCCTCTTTGCCAGATTTCCAAATCTCTGAAGCTGCGAATCTTGTCGGGTCGTTGGAGTGACATTTTTACGTTTTCCTTTTTCTATCGACTATTCACTATTCACTAAAGACTATTTATACTTCTATTCCCTGTTTTAATCTGTACACCAGCGGCACGAGCTGCTCGGCTGAGGTTACATCCGGGTGTCTCTGGCAGGCAAGCTTTATAAGCTCGATGGCCTCAGCCCTTTTTTCGCCCCAGGCGATAAGAATCTCCAGTGCCTCAGCCTGGAAAGGCTTGGAAAGTGCCTGGGCAACTCCTGTTACTTCCGCCTCGGCGGCGAAGGTCTTTAGTTTTCCTTTTAGCTCAGCGATAATCTGCTGAGCCATTCGTTTTCCTATGCCATCGAGGGACATAAGCATTTTTTCATCGCCGTTTTCGATAGCCGCCGCTATTGTTGCCACGGGGATGCCGAGCGACCGCAGAGCTTTTTTTACGCCGATGCCTTTTACGCGGGTAAATTTCATAAAAAAGTCTTTGTCGGCTTCGGTTAGGAAGCCCACTATTCGAGGCACAAGGTTGCCGCCGGCCGGTGTGCCTTCGTAGTATTCCATCGTGCACAGAACGATGTCGGAGCCGATTTTATCCGCCAGAGCATTTACGCAGTAGCTCGGCAGCATTATTTCGTAGCTGATTTGCCCGACCTGAATCAGGGCGGTCTCACTATCGAGGTTAAGCAATTTTCCTTCTATCTTGGCTATCATAACTTGTTTTTTGTGACCGCGTTTTCCAAATCGAAATCTCTCGAATTTGCACAGCACAGTGCGGCAGCTATTGCGTCAGCGACATCGTCCGGCTCCGGCACCTGGCGCAGCGACAGAAGGGTTTGAATGGTCCTTTGCACCTGCTCCTTCGATGCTCTGCCGTTGCCGGTAAGCGATTTTTTTATCCGCGTTGCACTAAAGCTTTTAACTTCGAGACGAGCCTGCGCACACTTTTGCAATATAACACCTCTTGCGTGTCCCATCAATATCGCCGTCTTTGGATGTGCGTAATGCGAGTACAACTCCTCCACCGCCACAACATCAGGCTTGAAACTTTTCCAGCAGCGATTCTGTATCTTCCGCAATCTGTTTAACCTCGCCTCAATCGGCAAACTGCCAGTCGGTTCTGAAAACACCTGCTTCAATCAATTTCTGCCTGTCACCGTCCGTTTCCACACAGGCGTATCCGCAGGTCTGCAAACCCGGGTCAATGCCGAGTATCCTCATTTCATCCTCCAGACGGTTCCGTCGGGCTTATCTTCCAGCACAATACCGATTTCATTCAAGCTTGTTGCGAATGGCATCGGCTAGTTGCAAAATCCTTTCTGTTTGCGAGCCTCATTTCGCTGCTCAATAAGATTTCTGATTAGTTTATCGATCATTCATTCATCAGCTGATTTGTGCTGCTCATATCTTTCTTTTACGATTCCCAGACACATCCCGCCCAGTTGCCTAAACAATCATCTACGGCATCGAAGGTCTCTTTGGTTGCATTGTCTTCTCAAGCAGCTCATTTGCCAATCCGAACAAGTTCAAACATAACCGACAATGCGATAGAGGTATTTAAGTCATCGTTCATTGCAGTCTTCAAATTTTTCTTTCAATTCGTTCAGCTGCTTCTGCAACCTCTTTATCAATCTTCACCTTCGGCAGCAGAGTTCCAATTTGCTTTCTCACTTCTATAACTGTGTCAGTTATTTTTTCATAGCCGCTCTGAGCCGCGAAAAGAGCAGCATCGGAAAAATCTAGGGGGCTTCTGTAATGGCTGTTCAAAATCAACTGCCTTATAGCCAGCGGGTCGTAACTGCGTGTCAGTTTTTCATGTGTCGCCGGAAAAGGCCTGCTTTAGCGTGATGAAGTTATTCAGGCTCTTGCCCATTTTCTGGCCATCAACTGTAACCATATTGTTGTGCAGCCAGTATTTGACGAACTGCACGCCGTTGGCCGCTTCAGACTGGGCGATTTCGCATTCGTGATGCGGGAACTTGTTTTCCATCCCGCCGCCGTGAATATCGAACGGCTGGCCCAGATATTTTGTGCTCATCACCGAGCATTCCAGATGCCAGCCGGGAAAGCCCATCCCCCAGGGACTTGGCCACTGCATAATATGGTTCGGCTCAGCCTTTTTCCAGAGCGCAAAATCGGCGGGATTTTTTTTGTCCGGCGAAACCTCCACGCGTGCGCCCGCCTGCATTTCTTCGACATTTCTGCCGGACAGTTTCCCGTAGTCCTTGAATTTGGAAACATCGAAATACACCGAGCCGTTTACCTCGTATGCGTAGCCCTTTTCCAGAAGCTTCTTTACCAGCTCTATCTGCTCGACGATATGGCCGCTTGCCCGCGGGCTTATGTCGGGCCGGACGCAGTTGAGCTTGTCCATATCCTCGAAGTAGCTGCGGGTATTTGGCACCCCAAGTGAGTCTGAATCTGTTTCTTAGTTAAAGGGACCTGCGCCCCTGGTTCTCCTGCTGTAATGACGATACGGATATTGGTTTTTGAGAGATCGACACCCATCTTTGTTCCAATATCTCCAAGGAAAAGAATGTAAGTAGGCGTGCCACAGAGCACAGTGGGTTTCCATTCGAGGATATTTTTAATACGGTATCCAATTGTGTCCTCCACCAGGAATGACAAGGAACCAGGCTTGTTCAAAGGCTGCTTGGATTCCCCACCAAGCTAAATAGAGACCATAGTTGAAAGGGACAAACATGCTATCAGCCTTTGTAATGCCATAACCATACATGAAATACA